>LNZD02000144.1 GCA_001469005.2 SAR324 cluster bacterium lautmerah10 | reverse complement strand
AACTGGAAGCATATATTACCCTTCAGCAGAAAAAGTTATTACAGCAGTCTTTGTTATTTTGACTCATCGAGGGTCATTTAAAGCAAGTCCAAGAGCACCCACTCTTTTCAGTTGAAGCAAGGCCAACATTAAAGCTCTTCCTGATGGTGCCAACTGCCTGACCTGGTTCAGGTGTGCTTAAGAAACCCATGAATCTATGACTGTCACTGAGGAATTGATACGGTCTCACGGGATACCTCTTGTAAAAATTCCTCATTTACACATATCAAGTGTATATTTTATTCATATCCTTGTAACTTGAAATCGAGAGGAACATGCCTAATATTACCTTGAGTCTTGACGCCGATCTCATACGCAGAGGGCGTGATTATGCCCAAACGCACGGGACCAGTCTTAACGCCTTGATCCGCAAATTGCTGGACGAGCACACGAAACCAGCGGACACGCAAATCGGTTCCCTCATTACCAGCCTCGAATCGACCAACGGCCGGAGCGGAGGAAAACGCATTCACCGGGCGGAACTGCAGCGGAACGCTAGGAAATGAGCAAGGTATTCCTCGACACCAATGTGCTGATCTACTCGGTGGACAAGGACTCCCCCGACAAACGGGACGACGCACTCACACTTTTGAAGCAGATCGGGCATTCCGGAAGCACAGTTCTCTCCACACAGGTGCTGCAGGAATTTTACAGTGCCGCCACCGGGAAACTTCACATCCCTCTAGTGGAAGCCAAAATGCTGCTGGTGAAGTTCACGGTCTTCGAAGTCGTGCAAGTGACTACAGAGCGTATCCTGAGGGCGGTGGACATTTCTGCGTTTCATCAGCTTTCTTTCTGGGATTCGCTGATTATCAGCACGGCTGAAGCCGCCCGTTGCGAAACGTTGCTGACCGAAGACATGAATGACGGACAGATCATTGAAGGCGTCCGCATCGTCAACCCGTTTGCGTGAGGCGGAGGGTAACATGTTTTTTTTTTGAATGATATTTTATAGTTATGGTTTGCCAAAAAGCCCCCCTTTTATACTGAGCAACCTGTCAACTTTATTACCCGAAATGTCAATTCGGGTTTTGAGTGGTCATCATCATCAATTCCCCGTTGTCTGACAAATTTCGCTGCTTATCCACTCCAGAAGCTCAAAAGAAGCAAAAAAAATTATAAATCCAAAAAATATTACGGGACCAAGATTACCCATAAGAGAATCATTCCGACTTATCCTTCTTGTTACCAAATATCCAGAAAAAATCCAAAGTCCGATATAGAGGTAAAAAAAGTACGTTATGAAAACTTCTCTGGAATCGTTATCGCAGACCCAATTCGCATCCAGCTCCATCTTAATTCTCTTTATGAAAAAAGCTCATGATCAACTTCTCTTTTTTTAGCGTAAAGATTGTTAAATCCCTAAACCTTTACTATGAAGTACAAATGAAGAAAATATTTTACTACTCAATCATGTACGCCTCTTGTGCCATGCTTTACGTTCCAAATTCTTTTATTTGAATCCTTTTATAAGTTTCTAACATCTATGAACAAGATTCTTAGAATTTGGAGATATGTTACCATCGGAGTCATTGTGTCACTTCTGACTCTATCCATATTTGTGTTGGGATGCACGACTGACTCAATCCCAAAGAAGAATAAAAAATCCGCGGTTATGAATGATCCTATCGTAACCTATTGATATTGCTGATGGAGAATCAATCGTTACTGCACGGATTCTTCCGGATTCGAGTTATTACACCAACTCAAAACTCGGGGATATCCAGATAAATTATTTCTTCTTGTAAAAAACCTTTCATGGATTCTGGTATGAATAAAAGTGATCGAATAGTGTTACTATTTGTTGGATTGGGAATATGGGTTCTGGCATTGACCCAAATTTTTGAATCTAACAATGTGAATGCCGCTAAGACAGGGGCTACCTGGTCATCACCAAATATCACTGCTGTTACCCGACCCTGTCCATCAGGAATAACCAATCTTGATGGAGATGGTGAAAAGGTGGATTGTCATTACCTCTTAACAATTCCCTTTGATCAGTTGGACTCAGATCCGCAGTTATTCAAGTAAAATATAAATGAGTGTTTCAAGGTTCACATTCTAGATCCCACACAGGCCGTGGATGAGTTTCTTCATTCAGAGAAGGCGAGTCTAGTCCAGAAAATCTTTTGCGCTCAGCAGAATTGTAGAATTTTGAAGTCTCCCTCTCAGTCACATCAGCATTGTAGATAATAAAGTTTCTGCTGAACATGCCGATTTAATGGTCATGACTCACCTTATGACAGGAAAAGTTATGACTGGACAAGAATTCATTGACTTAGCGGATCCCCAAGAAAAAATGCGAAGGCTCAATCCTCATTCACGGATCGGATTCATGTTTCCAGGGTTTGCGTTAGGAGCCCTGCTTGCAGTAGCTGCCTGGGTTGTCTATTTCGGGGTTTCATCATTGCTTTTTGCTTTTGGTTAACTTCAAAATCTGAGGCAACCAATCACATGTTTTTCCGGCCGGACTGAAATTGTTTTGTATGAATTGGTCTACTCCTTCCTTCAGCTCCAGCAGTTCCAGGAAATCACACATGCTTTGCGAGTCGATGAGTATGATCATGGGACCTTGACTTGGTTCGTTTTTTGCTGTTTTTATTTTTTATCGAGATTCACAATTAAATGATAACAAATTGTATTTGAACCCAATGAATGATCCCAAAGCAGATAAAGCTGAAACAAAACCTTTAGTAAAAATAAGTAACAAAGTCATTGAAATTGAAGAATATGAGTCTGTGATGAGGCAGTCGCGAAAAGTTCTAACCCGTATGGATGAAGTTTTAGATAATAGTACCAATATTACCCCGGAAGAGACTTCTGATTGGAAAGAATTCTGGAAAAATTTGAAGGATTCATCAACCAAGTTACTTAAACAATAAAATTTTCAATGATAATAAAAATAATTTTTCTTAATTTAATTTATTTATTCAATTAAAAATAAATAGAGGATAATATGAAATTTGAACTCAGCCTTAAGTCTACTCACCAAGACATTATACAAGAGCTAAAAAATAAATTGTCTTTGGAATCTGATCAGGACATTGTCAAAAAAGCGGTTGAATCTGCACTTCAAATGAAAAGTAACGATCTGATCTTTGCAACTGAACGAGAAAAGTGTGTCGGCGGATGTTTTGGAGCGACACCCTGTTTTGAAATGGAACTGGAAGAGAATGACTACCAAGAACTGAAATCCGTTTTCGAAAAATATGATTTTGAGGATTATGACAGCGAAGCCGAGGCAATCAGTAAAACAATAAGGTGTATTTTAAACTTCATCGATCAGGAACCTGAATCCATTAATCTTCAATGATTTCATCAGCCGTTTAAATATTTTCAGATTTTGTTCTTTTAAAAATATTTTTTATCAAAGCTGTTCATTTTTCTGAAAGAATACGGTTGATTTCACTGCAGATCCTGTCGAGAATTATTTTCTCAGTGGGATGTTCCAGCATCAAAAATGCTTTTTTCTCTAGTTGGGTATAAAGGGGATAGACCAGCATTTCAAAGCCTATCTCATATTTCTCTTTGAGATGGTAAAAATCACTTCGATCATCCTCCTCGAAAGCAAGGTACTCCTGAAAAATTGCATTAAACTTATCTTTATCAATTAAAAGTAATAAGTCGTGTTTATCAGGATCAATTTTACTTTTAAAAAGAAACTGAGTATTTTCTGAAAACTCTCCAACCTTGTCATTAGGCTTAGTTTTGATGGTGTTACTGATAAGCCCTAAACACGATTTGTGTTTCTGAACCACCTTGCTGTAAAGCTTATCAAGCATTTCTTCCCAGAAATCACTCTCAACTTTATGGATTGAAGACAAAACCTCGTGGGTGTGAAAAGAAAACATGATTATTTTTAAATTGATTTGTTTGTTATAAATGATGTTTCAGTCAAATTGGCTTCAAGAGAACTCCATGAAAATATGATTTCTTTTGTGACATATGAAGGCATTTTCAATCTCTCGTTTCATTTCCATGTATATCTAATTACCGAAGGTCCGCATTATTGCATTTAATCTCAAAATTTAGAACCCGAGAATGGATTATAGAAACTTCTGGAACAGATAAAATCTATTCGTTGAAAAAGATAGTCCTCCACGAATTTCCTGTTTTTTCCTGGTGCTATTGAAATTTAATAAGATTCTGGTACATTAGATTTAAAACCACATCATTCATCGGACGAATTTATGGTTTTGTTTACCGGGGTTCAAATTGTTTATGTATGGTTTTCCGTCGCCATATTAGCTTGGGCTTTACCAAGCACGTCTGGCCCTCAACAAGGAGCCAGTGAAAGGCAACGTATGGCTGAGGAATCGTTCGTAAACTCTCCTGATCAGGATTCATGGTTCAAGCGCCAGATCATCTATGTTCCGAGAAGGAATGACTGGCCGGTGGTCGTCGATCCAAGCCTACAGCCCTGGCCCGGGGCAAATGAATGGAAATGATTCGGGTTATCTGGGGTTTCCTTCAAAAATCTTCCGATTCTAGAACTAGGACCGTATTATGCATTCTGAACGGAAATCATTAAGGAGAAATAATGACTTGGCTTGGATTGGCCGTTGGAATGGCCGTAATCATGGTGGTCTGGAGAATGCGTCGGCCGCCCGATGAAAAAATGGACCCACCCGGGAACTTCACCATGTTCTTCAGTCCCACCCAGGGAGAAGGGGATCTCTTTGTCGGAGGAATCATCGTCATCTATTTCATTTCCAGATTCTTCCTTGAATCCTTCCAGAACATCCGCGTTACCTTCGGCTGAAGCTTTCTTTTCCGAAGACTTTTTGTCTTACATTCAGACCGATTGCAGATACGGGAAATGATCTGACTTCCTATTCTGCCTGAATTTAAATCCCATTTTTGGTTCAGAAAAAACAGTTAGGTTCATTAAGCGGGTTGTATCCTTTGCAGTCAATTTCCAATGGAATCAAAGGCTATAAAGTCTGATGAGTGATAAACCTATTGTAGATTCTAGCTGACTTTCCTGTTATAAACTGGACAACTTAAGACCGATCCACCCACATAATTTGTTTGGAGTATTTATGAAAACCGACTCGTCTTCGCCGAATCAAATCACCGACTACCTCCTGACCCGAGCCGATTACAACCTGAGCCAGCAAAGCCTCAACCTGAAGCAGTCTCAAGTTCAGGATGAGATGGATTTTCTGGGAGGAATCGGTCGTTCCTTTAAGATCATGTCCGAATACCAGGTTGAAGATCCATTTGCACCGGAAAGTCCGTTGGTGGTCAACATCGGCTGCCTGACCGGAACCGCCTATATGACTGGATTGAGAACCTACTTCACCGCCTACTCTCCCCTGAAACGGACGATCCAAGGCGCACCAATGGCGTCATGGTCGGCGATGAGCGGGAGTTTCGGCAGGAAGTACCGTTCCACCGGGTTGGATGACCTAGTCCTGACCGGGCGTGCTGCCCGCCCAAGCATCCTCGTTCTCAGGCAGGGTATTGACGGTCCGGAAATCAGCCTCGACGACGCACCGGACTCCATGATTGGAGCCATGACTCCCGAAAAGTTCAAGTGGTTGAATGAAAACTACAATCAGCCTGAGAAACGAAAATATCATGCCCATTTTTCGGTGATTGGTCCTGCCGGGGAAAATTGGGACAAAGTCTGGTATGCCTGCATTGTCGGAAGCACCCAGGAACAATTGATGAGTGGTGAGGATAAATTCCGCTTTGCAGGAAGGCTTGGGATGGGCTCGGTACTCGGTTCCAAAAACATCCTCGCCATCGTTGCCTATGCAGAAAAAGATGACTATCCCAAAGGCGATGAGCGGCTGAAACCGATCAACCAGGAAATCGGTCGCGGAGACCAGAGCAAAGTCTACCGCCATCCCATGAACCGTGATGGTGGTGGAGGGACCGGAAGGCTGGAGCGCGTGCTCGATATCAATGGCGTGCTGCCATTTAAAAACTTTGCACCTGATGGAGAAAACCTGGCGGAACCGGTCCACATCGAAACCATCCGGGATTCCAAGGATTATGTGATCATCGACAAACAGTGTTTCGGCTGCCAGATTTCCTGTCACCAGGATGTCTATGCCGCTTCCCCGGATGGGAAAGATCCGGATCCCAAAAAAGCTCGCAAGGAAGCAGGCGACTATGTCGGCCGTTACGAGTTTGAGCCGATGGAGTTGATGGGCCCCAACCTCGGCATCCTCGATCCGCAGGCAAACCTGGAGCTTGCGCGTTTGACCGATGATTTGGGATTCGACTCCATTTCGGTAGGCGTCACCCTGGGCTATCTGATGGACCGCAATGAAAGAGGTGGAGATTCGGTCGCTGGAGGCCTCAAGTTCGGAGACGCAGAGGCTACCGCACAGTTAATGAAAGACATTGCTTACGGCAGAGAACCTTTGTTCGGCAAAGGAGTAAAGAAAATTTCAGAAGAGATCGGCGGTGCTTCCTACGCAATGCATTCCAAAGGCGTTGAGCATTCAGCGTATTTACCCCAGACCAACCCGGGCTATCCCTTCGCCACTGCAGGGGGCCACATGTCGATGAGGACCTTTCTGCTCTACGTCAACGATCCAAAATGCCAGCCGGAATCCGTTGATTACTGGGTGGAACAAATCACCACCCAAGGTTGGAAGATGATCAACAACAATCTCCACGGAGGCTGCCTCTTCACTCTCGGGGCTCCCCAACAAACCGCGGAAGCCATCTCTTCTGTGACAGGAGTGGATTTCAGTACCAGCCAGCTGCTAGGAGCAACCTACCAGGCGCACCTGCTTGGTTATGCCCTGGAACAGAAGCAGGGGGCTACGGTTGAAGATTACGCGATGGCGGATGAAGTGTTCGTTGGCGAAGCCAAAGGGGATCTCCCAAGGGTGCATTTCCTCACTAAGGAACTCTTCGAGGGGGTCCGGGAAAAGGTGCTGGATAAATTCAACACAGACGCCAGAGAAGCAGGTTACCTGAGTTGATTGAAAATCGGAAAAACTGAAAAAGATTGGAAAATCCGGGGATTAATCTGGGATCCTGAAAAAGGATGAAGCGTCCCGGGATTTTCAATAAAGCACTTCTCCTTCTGAGTTAAGAATCTCCAGGGTTTCAATGGCAATTTCACCCCCGGGGGCATTCAACGGAATGGAGGCGCCTTCCTCCCAGTTTTCGAGGTAATCATCGAGACGGGTATAGACATCCTCCAGGTTTTCCGCTTCCAGTTGGAGTTCATAATCGGACTCCGTGGTTGATTCTTCATGCTCCAAACGGGCTTTGCAGCGGAAACGGACGGTATAGGTTTTCATCCTCCAAGCGCCTTCCATGACAATCTGGATGGATTTAGGGCCCCGATCTTTTGGAGCTCAATTCAATTAGTTCCAACTTAATCGAAACCGTCTTTTTCGTCAATGCTTCAGAAACTGAAGTTTTCTCCGTCTTGTAGCATGTGCCTCATTGTGGTTGACTACCCTCTTTGAATATAGAAAACAGAAATTTGATACCCCCATCCGATTCTTCCATGGGAAAAAATTCCACCAGACAAGATCTCCCTTTGTCCGGTTATGCCGACCGGCTATCCGCAAGACCCGGAGAATCTTTGGATATCAAAGTCAGCAGCCTCTCGAAGCAACCCTATCAGGCAAGCCTGGTTCGGGTCCGTTATGCCGATCCGAATCCTGAGGGTCCCGGAGTAAAACTGGAAAATATCCCTTCGAGTTGGGAAGGAACCTATCCCTCCAGGGAGCAGAAATTTTTCCCAGGGTCCTATGGAAGAGTGGATTCCACCGGAAGTTTATGCAGTCTGGAAGATTTTAGTGCGCTGATCACTCTTTGGCCGACCCGGCCAGGGTCCGGCGAACAGACCCTGATTTCCCACCAGGATTCAACCTCGGGCTGGAGCTTGTTTCTGGATGATGAAGGTTGCCTGGCTGCAGAATTGGGAAAAGCCGGAGATACCCGGAAATTCAGTCTCGAAGGAAGCCTGAGGGAAAGAAAATGGTATCAGGCATGGCTCACTTATGATGCCCAAACCTCCAAACTCACCCTTGGGAAGGCGATTCTCGATCCAGGGCTAAAAAGCGAGGACCAGATCGGTTCATCCACCGATTATGCTTTTGAGAGTGTTTCCCAGGAAATTCCTTTCTTGATCGGTGCTCAATTCTCCGGTCCCATCGATTCTCACTTCAACGGCAAACTCGAGGAGCCCAAGATTTTTTCCCGTTCCCTAGACCAGCAGGAGATCGAACAGGCCTTTTCTGGGAAAATTCCGGATGGACTCCTTGCTCGCTGGGATTTTTCCAGGGAAATCCCGACTTCCAGGATGATCGACCTAGGTCCGGAAAACCTGGAAGGGTCTTTGGTGAACTGTCCTGCAAGGGGAATGACGGGCTCCTGCTGGAATGGAAAGGAAATGTGCTGGCGGCATGCCCCGGAAGATTATGGCGCGATCCATTTTCATGAAGATGACATTTATGATTTCGGCTGGGACACCGATTTCACCATCCATCTCAGTGAAGACCTACGGAGCGGAATCTATGCGGTCAAACTCGAATGCGAGGGCAACGAGGATTTCATCCCGCTTTTTGTTCTACCCGCCCGGGGGAAAAGGAAAGCGGACCTCTGTGTTCTTGTCTCCACCTTCACCTACACGGTTTATGGCAACCATGCCCGACCGGATTTCAAGGACCGTTGGCGGGAGCGTATCAGGGATTGGAATGCCTATCCCCACAACCCCGCGGATTTCCGCCATTACGGACTTTCCACCTACAATTTCCATAGTGACAACAGCGGGATCTGCTATGCATCTGCTCAAAGACCGCTGATGAACCTGCGTCCGGGTTACATCACCTTCGGAGAAGGAAACGGTTCAGGTCTCCGTCATTACCAGGCGGACAGTCATCTCTATGCCTGGCTCGAGGCGAAAGGGATTGATTTTGATTTGATCACCGATCGGGAATTGCATGAAGAGGGAGTGGATTCCATCCGGGATTACAAAGCCCTCTGCACCGGATCCCATCCGGAATATCACACCCCCCAGACGCTTGACGCTTTACAAAATTACCGAGATCAGGGAGGCCGGCTGGTCTACCTCGGAGGAAACGGTTTTTACTGGAAAATCGCCCTCAGTCCTGAAGACCCCGAACTGATCGAAATCCGTCGTGGTGAGTCCGGGATCCGTGCCTGGGCCGCGGAGCCGGGCGAGTATTACCATTCCTTTGACGGCGCCTACGGAGGACTTTGGCGGAGAAACGGACGTCCGCCGCAGTTGCTTGCCGGAGGCGGGTTTTCCGCCCAGGGCAAATTCGAAGGATCCTATTATCGCAGAACCACAGAATCCCGTGCGCCGGATCTGGCCTGGATGTTCGAAGGAATCGAGGACCAGGAAATTCTTGGGGATTTCGGATTCAGCGGAGGCGGAGCTGCCGGGTTCGAATTGGACCGGGCCGATGTCAGGCTTGGAACTCCTGAAGAGGTCAGGGTCGTGGCAAGCTCCGAAAACCACACTTCGAGTTTTGTCCTGGTTCCGGAGGAAATGCTGACCCACATCACCAACTGGCCCGGCGAGGAAGAACAACAGAAACTGATCCGTTCGGATATTGTCTACTTTCGAACTCCTTCCGGGGGAGAGGTTTTTTCCACCGGGTCCATCACCTTTTGCGGAAGTCTGCCCTGGAACAATTTCGACAACAACATTTCCAGGCTGCTGGAAAATGTGATCAGACGTTTTCTGCAGTAAAGTCGTGTTAATCAATCATCATTTGAACAACCTAGAAAAATGAATCTCAACCGTTTCCCAAGGGTTCGGCTGACCCACAACCCGACCCCATTGCATCCGATGACAAGACTCAGTAATCACCTCGGAGGTCCGGAAATCTGGATCAAACGTGATGACTGTACCGGGCTCGCCACTGGAGGCAACAAAACCCGAAAACTTGAATTCCTCGTCGGTGAAGCACTCGAACAGGGAGCCGATATCCTCGTCACCCAGGGTGCGGTGCAGTCGAACCATGCCCGCCAGACCGTCGCTGCCGCCTGCCTGCATGGAATGAAATGTCACATCCTGCTGGAACGCAGGGTTCCCGATCACGAGGAAAATTACGAACAGACCGGTAATGTGCTGCTGAACAAGATGTTTGGCGCCACCATCGAATACCGTCCCGCAGGATTGGACATGAATGCGGAAGCCCAGGAAGCATGCCGGAAACTCGAGCAGGAAGGCGCGAAACCGTATTTCATTCCTGGAGGAGGCTCCAATGAGGTCGGAGCCCTGGGTTATGTGGAATGCGCCCTCGAATTAAATGCCCAGATCAACCAGCAGTCGCTGGTTTTCGACCGTCTCGTTCATGCCACTGGAAGCACCGGAACCCAGGCCGGATTGGTGGCAGGGCTGGAAGGAATCCATGCAGGCTTGCCGGTGCTTGGCATCTGTGTCCGCAATCCGAGGCAGAAGCAAATTGAGGCGGTCCATGGCCTGGTCAGCAAAACCACGCACAAGCTTGGAATTCCTGACATCGATATCGATCGGGTGGATGCGGATGATGGATACGTCGGAGAAGGATACGGGATTCCCAACGAAGGAACCCTGGAAGCCATTCATCTCTTGGCGAAAACCGAAGGAATCCTGCTCGATCCCGTCTATTCCGGAAAAGGAATGGCAGGCCTGATCGATCACGTCCGCAAAGGCACTTTCTCCAAAAATGAAAAAATCCTTTTCCTCCACACCGGAGGAAGCACCGCCTTGTTCGCCTACGAAAAGATGCTGTTGGATGCCTGATCCCACATCCATCCTTGATCCTAAGCAGATGGTTTCATGGCTCTGAGTGCGAGCATCCAGCGCTGGACGGGGCTTCCCTGGTCCCAGCAGGGTCCTGCGTTGATGGTGGGAGTTGGACATGGTGCCACCCACTGGGTCGCCGCAACCTTTTACCTGCTTCTCCCCTGGATCAAGGAAACCCTTCAGATCAGCTACACCAACGCGGGAATCCTCGTTGCGGTCTTTCACCTGGCTTCCTTTCTGGCCAACTTCGCCAGCGGAGCACTGACGGACATCACCGGAAAACGGGTGCTGATTCAAAGCGGTTCCCTGACCCTCGGGGCATTGGCACTCGGGGGAACCTCCCTGGCTTGGAGTGTCATCCCCCTGGCACTGATGATCGCGATCAACGCTATCCCGATAACCGAGGCTACGCTCTGGCAGTGCATGCCCTGGGTGCCAACGTTGGTGATTCGATTGCCCCCCTGATGGTCGGAGCCGTTTTGGGAATGCTTTCCTGGCAGGACACCGCCCTGGTCTCGACCGTCCCTGTTTTTGTCGTGGCTTTCTGGATCTGGACCGTCTTGAGCCGCCATGAAACCATCTCTCCGGCAGAAACCAAGGAAACCCGAAAAGTACCCTACCTTAGCGAACTGAAAATCATGTTCCGGCAGTTCGAATTGCTGGGACTTTCCATGATGTCCGGATTCCGCGCCGCCGCCCAGGTAGGGCTTTTGATGTTCGTCCCCCTCTACCTGACCGATGTCCTGGAGGCGGGACCGATGATGACCGGAGTCGGATTTTCTCTGATGCAGTTGGGAGGAGTGCTTTCCTCCCCGGTGGCAGGTGCCTGGTCGGACCGTATCGGCAGAAGGCCGATTGTTGTCGGAGGCCTTGCCCTCAGCACCCTGGTAATTGCGTTCCTTGCAATCGCGGGAAGCCAGATCCTCTTCGTTTCAGGAATTGCGTTCCTCGGTTTTGTCCTCTACGGGGTCCGGCCGGTGGTCCATTCCTGGGCTCTGGATCTGACCAGTAAAACCATGGGGGGAACCGTTATCAGTCTGGTCTTCGGGACCCAGTCCCTCTTTTCCATAGGCATCCCCGTACTTTCAGGAATGGTGGCAGACCTCTTCGGACTTCAGAGGGTTTTCTGGCTGCTTGCAGGATTGATCCTGGTTTCCAACCTGATCGCCTTTTTCCTCAAAGACTCACGGAACTGAAGGGCTTCTTCTTCAAGATGATGATGGCGGAAAAGTTTCCGCCACCTGGAAGAGGACCAGGACGGTGCGGCGTATCCGCTGGAGATGGCCTTTGC
>LNZD02000143.1 GCA_001469005.2 SAR324 cluster bacterium lautmerah10 | reverse complement strand
AGAGGCTGGCTACAAAGACTCACCATCCCTGGTGAATCAGGCGGGTAAACAGATACCGGAACTATCTAGAGAGAAGTAATACTAGATATTGGTATCAGGAATTACGCAATTTGAGGGTCGAGTCAATGTCAGGAGAGCAATCCTGATTAAGGACCACACCGAAACGTGCTTGGGCTTCTTCGGAAGAATAGTAACCTCTATGGACATCCCTGGAAACGAGTTCAGGGTCTCTTTGGAAAGGGTTGCCGTAACCACCACCTCCCGGGGTTGAGACGCGGATGGTATCCCCCTCTTCAATGAGAATGTTCTGGTCCTTCGAGAGATGCGGAGGAATGTAGGTTTCCCCGTTTCTTTCAATCAACACCCGGTTCACTCCACCGTTTTCCCCACCCAAAGCTCCAAGTGGACCGCTGCGTCCGTGATCCATTACCATCGAGGCTTTGGCGCTTCCTCTTCGCAGGCGGACTTTATAATTCACTCCGAATCCGCCTCTCCGGCTTCCTGCACCCCCGGATCCTTCATGAAGTGAGTACTCTTCGAAGAGAACGGGATAATACTGTTCCATGACTTCTATCGGGGTGGTCTTTGAGATACCGATGGTCGAGCAACCATTTGAGAGTCCGTCCTCCTTGGGGTTTCCTCCGTAACCACCTCCGCTGATAACATACATCACATAACTGCGTTCCCTTTTCGGGTCATATCCTCCAAGACAAAAATTTCCGCTCGTGCCTGCGGGAGCTGCAAAAAACTGATCCGGAATAGCCTGAACCAGGGCGCTGAAAACCGCTTCCGCAATCCGTTGGCTGACTTCGGCTGCACATCCTGAAACGGGCCGGGGATAACGGGCATAAAGAAAGGTCCCTTCAGGATCCTCGATGTGCAGTGGCTCGAAGGTGCCTGCATTGATCGGTACTTCGGGGAAGATGTGTTTGATGGCAAGGTAAATCGAGGAACGGGTGGTGGCAATCACACTGTTCATCGGCCCCATGCAGGGAGGACTGGAATCCGACATGTCAAAATAAAGCTCAGTGTCCTGCTTCCGGATCTTCATCGAGATCTCCAATGCTTCATCCACCACTCCATCGGAATCGATAAAGGCCGAACCCTGGTAAATCCCGTCCGGGATGGATTGGATCCTCGCCCGCATTTGCTGGGCAGCACGGGCCTTCAATTCCCGGATCGCCTGAAGTACGGTTTCCTTACCGTAGCGGTCGATCAATTCGGTAAAGCGCTTCTCCCCCACCGTGAGAGCCGCCGCCTGAGCCTTGATATCACCGATCCGTTGATCCGCAATACGGATGTTGGAAAGAACAATGGAGAGGATTTCTTCATCCATCACCCCGGCCTTGAAGAGTTTGACCGGCGGCAATCTGAGTCCCTCCTGCTCCACTTCGGTGGCATTGGCGGAAAAACCGCCGGGGACGGCCCCTCCGGTGTCCGGCCAGTGACCGGTGTTGGCAAGCCAGGCGAAGAGTTCTCCCTCGTAGAAGAAAGGCTTGACGAAACGGACATCCATCAGGTGGGTGCCGCCCAGGTAAGGGTCATTGACAATGAAGAGGTCGCCCTCTTTCAGGTCTTTGGCCCTTTCGATGACACATTGTGTACCGAACTGCATGGTGCCGACAAACACAGGAAGCCCCAATTCCCCCTGGGCAATCAATTCCCCGCTGTCCTTTTCGTAAATCCCGTCCGAACGGTCCAAGGCCTCGGAAATGACAGGACTGAAAGCGGAGCGGACAAAGGCCAGGTCCATCTCATTGCAGACCTGCTGCAATCCGCTTTGAATGACGGTGAGGGTAATCGGGTCAAGTCCGGACATATGGGATTCTAGGAATTAAGGGTGAGGATGAGGTTGCCGAATGGGTCCACTTCCATCGTATCATCAGGTTCCAGCACGATGGTACTGTCCATCTGTTCCAGCAGTGCTGGGCCTTGAATCACAGAACCGGGTTTCAGCGGTTCTCGATGATAAACCGGGGTTTCCTGCCATCCCTGCTCAAACCAGACGGAACGGTTTCCTTTTCGGCATTCACTGCTGTTTTTCAATTCTGTTTGAAGCGGCATGAGGGATGTCAGCGGAACCGCTTTTCGTCGTCCAATGACCGCCGTATGAAGATTGACCAAGACCGGGCGGATTTCCGGCAACTCGACCGCGAACCGATTCCAGTAGGCTTTTTCAAAAGCGGAATGAAGGAGTTCCCGGGAAACTCCGGAATCTTCCACAGTGAAACTGAGAATGTGGGTCTGCCCCTGGAACTGCATATCGACATCGTGCACCACGATCAATTCCTCGATGTCAATCCCCTCCCTCTGGATGAGCTCGGTCCCTTCCCGAACCTGGTCCTCAAAAGTATTCCTTACGGTTTCCATGTCCACCTGCTGCAAAGGAAGATTGATGGAACGGACATAATCATGACGCACATCGGAAGCGACACAACCCACGGCGTTGGTGATTCCTGGGCGCATCGGCACCAGAACCTTGGGAATCCCCATTTCCCTTGCCAAAGCGGATGCATGCAGAGGACCGGCTCCGCCAAAGGCGAAGAGGACAAAATCCCGGGGATCATGCCCACGGGCCAGGGACATCAGACGCAAGGCACCTGCCATGTTGGTGTTTGCAATTCTTAAAATGGCCGATGCGGTTTCTTCAGCGTCTTTCAGTCCGAGAGGAATCCCGACCTCCTTCATCAGGTTTTCTCTGACGGTTTCCAGGGAAACCGGGTGATCAACGGCCAGAAGTTTTTCCGGATTGAGACGACCCAGAACCAGGTTAGCATCGGTCATCGTCGGTTTGCTGCCTCCGCGTCCATAGCAGATCGGACCAGGTTGTGCACCGGCGCTTTCCGGTCCCACCTGAAGCAGACCGGCATCGTTGACCCATGCAATGCTTCCTCCGCCGGCCCCGATGGTGTGAACATCCACCATCGGCACATGCACCGGCATCGCGTATTCGATTTCCAACTCGGAACTGACCTGGGGAATTCCTCCGACAATCAATCCCACATCACAACTGGTTCCCCCCATGTCATAAGTAAGGACGTTGGAAAACCCGGATTTTCCTGCGGTAAACGCTGCGGCCATCACTCCCGAAGCCGGGCCGGACATGACGGTTTTCACCGCGTCCTCCGAAACGATTCGGGATGAAACCGTGCCTCCGTTGCCCTGCATCACCAACAGGTCCCTGGAATATCCTTCATTCTGCAAGGAATCTCTGAGACTGCTGATGTAATGGTCCAGCACAGGCTGGACGGCGGCATTGATCGAGGCCGTCGTGCCACGTTCGTATTCACGGTATTCCGACATCAATGCACTTCCCCGGGTGACAAAAGGATTGGGCCAGAGTTCCCTGGCGATCCTTTCGGCCTGCTTTTCGTGGATATCATTTTTGTAGGAATGAAGAAAATGAATGACCAGGGATTCCACACCATTTTCTAGAAGGGTCTTGACGGCGTTCCTGACTTCCGCTTCATCCAATGCCTGCAGAATTTCACCCTCACTGTCGATTCTCTCACTGACTTCAAGCCGAAGTTCCCGGGGGATGAGGCATTCGAAGGTGCCTGTCATGCCATACGGTTTCGGACGGGTTCTCCGTCCCAATTCCAGGACATCCCTGAATCCGCGTGTGGTGATCAGTCCAAGCCGGCTGATTTTCCGCTCCAGCAGGGCGTTGGTGGTGACCGTGGTCCCGTGGATCAGGATTTTGAGTGCAGGCAGATCCACCGAAGCCGCCTTGAGGGCTTCCATGACTCCATATGCCTGATTTTCTGGAGTGCTCGGAACCTTGGAAATACGGACTCCTCCAGACGATTCATCGATGAGAATCAGGTCCGTAAAGGTGCCGCCGACATCAACACCGACAATCTGCTCCATTGTAATGATGTCCGATCAGGAGGGATCAGGCAGTGACTTCATTCACCAGTGAGGCACCCCTGGAAGCCATGAAATAAAGCCCCATGTAGTGGGTCACATTCTGGGGATGGCTGGCACTGACCGGAATTCCCAAAGATTCTGCCGTCTGGCGAGGAAGATCGTAAGTGGAGCATCCTTTGTCATAAACCAAAATGTCTTTCAATTCGGGCAACATCCCATGGTTTCTTGCGGATAGAAGAGTGAGAACAAAATCCATCACACATATGTCCGTGCAGATTCCGACTACCAAAACCGTCTGAACCTGGTTTTTGCCGACCCAGTCGACAACTGCATTCGATCCGTCTTTTTGGAACGCACCGATGAAGCCGTTGATGCAATCTTTTTTAACCAAAGTTACATTTTCCTCCTGCTCCAACCATTTCAGTTCCGGGACCAGATCCTCTTCACCGGTTCCGGATTCACAATGGGGAGGGTAAGGCGGTTCTGCTTTTCCTGGAACATGGGTGTCGAGAAACGCCAGGACAGGCCAGTCATGCTTTGAAAAAAACCGGGCCAGCCGGTCGGTCTCCTTGACCATCGTACTGACCTGCTCATTCGGAGTCTGGGGAGCGAGATTGCCTCCTCCGACTGTGGCAAAACCATTCACTTCATCGACAATCACCATGCCGGTTCCGGAATCCAGGGTTTTAAGGTCCAATGCCTCAAGCCTGAGAGGCATGATTTCGCCTAATCCTTCGGTTATCTGATTTTCATTCATGAGAGTCTCTGTGTCTTTTTCAGTCAGGAAAAATTGGTGGAAATTGTATCCCCGGAGGTTTGCCGAGATTGACGAACCCTAAACGGAGAAAAGCGGAGGATCAAGAAGAATTCTCGGTTCAGGCGGCAATCGGGGTGGAAAGCAACCATAAGCCCAACACGGTGTAGGCAATCATCAAAAGCGTGGAAGGGATTTGAGAAAGGATGACCCTGTCTCCGCCTGAAGCGGTTTCCAGGGTTTTCAGATGAGCAACAATTACTGCGGCAATGTGTGCGAGAACAATGCCTGAAATTTGGAGATACCAGATAACAACCACCGATTGATGGTGGGTCAGGAAAGAACTCCGGACTTCCCAGTCTTTAACCCCGAAAAGGTCCCAGCCCATTGCAAGCGGGTCGGTCAAACTGATGAAGGTATACTGGATGTCCACCAGAAAATTAGGAAGGTAGTGGGCAAAGTGATAACCGAATGCAATCGGGATGATGGAAAAAATCAAACTCTGATCCAGAGTATCAGACCCGGCGGATTTTCCCTTCTTGTTACGGGTCAAGGCATAAAGAACGAGGAAGATGAAAAAGGTCCCCAGCATCCCCCCTGTGTTTGGAAGCATGAGGACTGTCCTGCCAGGATACTCCAGGGGATTCTCGCCCAGTAAACCCATCCACCAGAAAGTCTTGGACAGACCGTCAAAGGAGACCGTCGAGAGCGCCAGGAGGATAAAAGCAATTCCGCTTAGGGGAATGGGCGGCAGCTTCATCAGTTTCCAACAGGGCCACTTAAGAGCATGGATTTTGAGGGTTTGATGGGGTTTCTTTTTCCATTCCAAAGGAGAAAGCCAGCCAACCATTCGGAAAAACACACAGAACGGTTCGGCATATTGAAGCCAGTTTTGTTTTCCGAAAAGGAGCATTCCCGAAGCAACCAGCATGATGTAGAGCAACACCACCGTCGCCACTAGATCAGGATCCATCGGTGAAGGATGAATCAGCTCGAACCAGGCAAAGATCAGGAAAAAAATGACCGAGGGCCAATAGCCGAGCCATTCAGGATACGGAAAAGATGCTTGAGCTTCTCCGGGATGCACGCCGGGAAGCCTCCTCACAAGTGAATCAAGAGCATGCCAGGGATGAACCCAATGCCAGATGTCTCCCAAAACCGCCGTGATCAGGGTCCAACCGACCCACCAGCCAATCCAAAGCACCAGCGGCAGAGGATTTTCCAGCGGGTCCCTCGTTCCCAAAAATCCGCAGACCACCAAAAAAACCAAAAGTGATAAACTCAGGAAACTCAGGGAAAGAATCCCCTCGGAATGCAAAGTCACTTTAAGCAGAGAATTATTCTCCGATGCCACCTGACTTTTCCTCGCAATCAGGACCGCAATCAGAAAGGTCATCGCCACAACCACACCTCCTCCGGTAATGAAAAAATCGGTTGGCAGGAGCATGACAAAACCTCTACGGCCTGCATGGGCAAATGCAATCTCAGGAATCCAAAACACCCCTCCCAGACTCATGAAAAATAGCATCCTGTCGATTTTAAACCTTTGCATCGGATTTTTTTAGACTCCTGAAAACCTCTTTTAACTTGTTACCCCGATCCCGTTCATGATATCACCCCGTCTGAAAATGAAAGTATGAATTTTGAATTCAGAATTTCATACTTTTGACATAGTTCAAATTCACCCAGATGGAGTGACCCATGACTGAAAATGAAAAGAAAGCCACACCGGTTCAGGAAGAACAGAAAACGGAATTATCTCGAAGATCCTTATTTGGAGCAACTGCCGCAGTGGCAGGTGCGGGAGTTTTGGCCTCACAACTGACCGATCCGATTGCCCGGACCGCCTATGCTGCAGGAAGTGATGCACCGATCCGAATCGGTTTTCAGGTTCACCGGACTGGGATAGGAGCAACTTACGGGAAATGGTATGAGAGAACGACCAATGCCGCCGCAAAATACATCAATGACTTGGGGGGCATGGGAGGACGTCCGGTGGAAATCGTCGCAGAAGACGACGGCACCGACCCAAAGCGTGGTGCAGACGTGGTTGAAAAATTCGCCACCCAGCACAAAGTCGACTTTGTCTATGGAACTCTTTTCTCCCATGTGGTGATGGGATCCTCCCCAAGGGCAGGAGAACTGAAGATTCCCTATTTTGTGGTCAGTGAAGGGCATCATGTAGCCTCAGGCAAACTGAACCGCTATGTCTTCCAACCCTGCATCACGGAAGTTCCTTCACAGATTTATGCGGTTTCAAAATGGATGTTTAGCAATCTCGGGAAAAAGGTGGCCGTGATTTATCCCGACTATGCGTTCGGTTACGATCACCGTGACTACTCGATGGAAGCCGCAAAGAAAAACGGCGGTACGATCGCAGCACAAATCCCGATCCCACCGACTGAAACTTCCTTCACCCGTTATTTCACCAAGATCCCCCGTGACACGGATGTGATCTACCATGTGATGGTCGGTCCCGGAGTTTTGACCTTTGTCCGTGAAATGGGAGAGCATTTTGGTTCCAGGCGTCCTGAAATTTTCGGATTCATTGACTCGCTTGAAGGAGTTGACATCAACAGTCCCGGATTGGATTTTCTTGATGGCACGTATTTCTGGGAAGCCATGCCTCGTTATGCAGATGGCTATCCCACTGCTGCTGAAAAAGTCTACCGTGATGCAGTCGGGGTGAATGCGTCCGGTGCCAGCAAGTCCGACTCGAAGGATGTCTCCACCTATTCCCACATGTTTGGATGTTGGGAAACGATGTTCGCCATCCGCGAAGCCGTGGAGCAAAGCGGTTATCGAAACAAGCGTGACTACCCGGCCCTGATTGAAACCATGGAAGGCTTCACCGGTTTCAACGAAGGGATTGCCCATCCCCAGGGACCCAAAGTCTTCAACGGAAAAAATCACCAGTGTTATGGAAATCAGTTCATTTCCAAGGTTGCAGGCGGGAAGTTGAACGTCGTCCACCGTACCTCCATCGAAGATGGGATGTACGATTCGGATGTGGACTACACCAAAATGAGCCTCTAATTCAAACCACAACTCCCGGGACAATCTTCCCGGGAGTTTCCAAACGATTCTTCTTTTTTTCTCTTAGTGTCTGCCTGGATTGACAACAATTTTCCGCTGGTCTTCCTGGCACTTCTTGACGGCTCGGTAACAGCTTTTGTTTTGGCCCTGATTGCCTTGGGACTTTCCCTGGTATTTGGGGTGATGCGCGTTGTCAATGTCGCCCATGGAGAGTTTTTCATGCTTGGGGCAGTGCTGGCCTGGGCCTGTTTTCATTTCACAGGAAACATGCCTCTGCTCGGATTTCTGCTGGCATTGATCGTCGCGCCGGTTTTCGTAGGAGGATTGGCGATGCTTTCCGACCGTCTCATCCTTCATAGGATTCAATACAACCCGGAAAGCACCATCGTCGCCACCATCGGATTGCTCTACATCATCCAGCAGTTGGTGCTGACTTTTTTCGGACCCGAAGCACGTCCGGTCGAGGCCCCGATCTACTTCCGGGTCCAGTTTCCCTGGTTCGGTTATTCCGGATACAAACTCATCGTCGCAGGACTTTCCGGGGTTCTCTTGCTGGGAACATGGTTTCTGATGGTCCGCAGCAAACTGGGGCTCTACATGCGTGCGACTCAACAGGATGCAGAAACTGCCAGAACTTTCGGGGTTCCCACCAAGTCCGTCTACTCCAAAGTCTTTGCCATCGGCGCAGGACTCGCGGCGCTGGCAGGCGTTTTGGTGGTCCCGATCCGACAGGCAGATTACCTGATGGGATTGGAACCCCTTCTGCTCTCT
The DNA here is from genome assembly GCA_001469005.2 of SAR324 cluster bacterium lautmerah10. Classification (GTDB taxonomy): domain Bacteria; phylum SAR324; class SAR324; order SAR324; family NAC60-12; genus UBA1014. The sequence continues at coordinate 2,667 of LNZD02000143.1, read as the reverse complement.
TTCATTGTCGTCATCATAGGTGGTCTCGGAAGTTTACGAGGAACCCTTGTCGCCGCATTCATTGTTGGAATCAGCGATGGTTTCATATCCGTCTTCTACGAACCCACCCTGGCAAAAATGCTGGCCACGGTTTTGGTGGCAGCGGTTCTCGTCCTGAAACCGACAGGGTTGTTTGGAGAGGAAATAAGATGAACCGCCGTGCTCCCCGAAAAACCGCCATGCTTATGGCGGGAGTCCTGGTTTTTCTTTTCCTCCTGCAGTTCATCCTTCCGGCTTATCATCACAGTACGTTTTCCAAGATCATGGTTCTGGCAAGCTATGCCGTAGGATTCAACATCTTGCTTGGCTACACCGGCCTGATGAGCCTGGGCCACGCGATGTTCTTTTCGACAGGAATGTATGTGACCGGAATCTGCGTTTACCATTTCGGATTGACAGGCATTCCCGCGCTGGGGATAGGTCTGATCATCACGGTGTTCGTTTCTATGCTGATCGGTGCGGTCGCTCTCAGGACCTCGGGAGTCTCGTTTCTGATTGTCACCCTGATGTTCGGCCAGACCGCTTTTCTATCGGTTCTCTACTTCGACCAATTCACCCTGGGGCAGGACGGGTTCACACTCACCAAAGAACTTCAACCCCTGGTTCTTGGAAGTACCTCCTTTTCCTACACCGATCCAAATTTCAAATACAATGCGGCATGGCTGCTTTTTGCCGTTTGCCTGATTCTGAGCAACCTGCTGATCCTCTCACCGATCGGAAGAGTTTTGATTGCCATCCGGGAAAATGAGGAAAGAACGCAAATGCTGGGCTACAACACCTACCTCTACAAACTCTTTGCCCTCACCCTTTCCGGAACCCTTTCAGGACTGGCAGGATCGGTCCATGCACTGCTTTTTTCTTATGTAGGAGCCACCTTTGCCGAGATCCACCACTCCATTGCACCTTTGCTCTGGACCTTGCTGGGTGGAGTAGGAACGACCCTGGGTCCTTTGGTTGGGACAGGCATCATGCATTACCTGATCGATTTCACCAGCGGATGGACCAGCGCCTACCTGTTGATTGTGGGAGCAATTCTGGTTCTGTTGGTCATCGGAGCCCCTCAGGGACTGATGGGGATGATCCGTCAGAAATGGATGCAATGGCTGCCATGAATCCTTTACTGAAAACCCAAAACCTGAGTAAGCATTTTGGTGGCCTGCAGGCCGTCGAAGGAGTCAATCTTGATCTGAACGAAGGAGAAATCCGAGCGATCATCGGCCCCAACGGAGCGGGGAAAACCACCCTGGTCAGCCTTTTATCCGGCAGACTCAGACCCAGTTCCGGGAGTATCCATCTCAACCAAAAAGATATCACCTCCTACTCTGCGTCAAGAAAAGTTCAGTCCGGGATTGTTTATACTTTCCAGGTGACCAGCCTTTTTTCGAATCTGAGCTGTTATGAAAATGTTGCCCTCGCGGTTCAAAGGATTAAAGACAGAGAAGATGGAATTTGGCCCCGGCGTGAATCGGACATCCGCATCAATGTTAGACGGATTCTGGAACAGGTCGGGATGCCGGAAAACGAAGATGTGATCGCGGGGAATCTCCCCTATGGACACCAGCGCCTTCTGGAAGTTGCCATGGGTCTTGCGGCAAGTCCTCAATTACTGATCCTCGATGAACCGACTCAGGGCCTGGCAGAGTCAGAAATCAATCATTTCTGCGGCCTGATCCGGGAACTTTCGGATTCGATGACCATCCTCCTGATTGAGCACAATATGCAGGTGGTTCTTGAGCTTGCAGAACAAATCACTGTGATGGATCATGCTGAAATTAGATCAAATCAGCTGCCGTTACGGTCAGGTCGAAGTTCTTCACCAGGTCAGTCTGCACCTGGAACAGGGAGAAATCCTCGGCCTCCTGGGACGCAATGGAGCAGGCAAGACCACACTGCTCAAATGCCTGATGGGTCTCCTTCCTCTGGTTTCCGGAAAGATTGTCATGAATGACGAAATCCTGTCCGGGAAACCTGCCCATGAAATTCCAAAAAAGGGAATCGGTCTTGTACCCCAGGGACGCCGCCTCTTTCCGTACCTCAGTGTTGAGGAAAATCTGAAGATGGGGCTGCTGGTGAATGACGAAAAACCCGGACTGCTGGATTGGATCCTCGAATTGTTCCCGGTGCTTCAGGACCGCATGCAGCAGAGGGCAGGAACCCTCAGTGGAGGAGAACAGCAGATGCTGGCCACCGCAAGAGCGCTTTGCATCCAACCGAAATTCCTGCTGCTCGATGAACCGAGTGAAGGACTGATGCCAAAATACGTGGAAAGGATCTTTGAAACGGTCGAACGCCTGAAAAAAGAAAAAGTCGGAATCCTGCTGGTGGAACAGAAAATCGATGGAGTCCTGAAAATCTCCGACCGTGTTGCTTTTTTAGAAAATGGGAACCTGGAGCATCAAACAACTCCCGAAGCACTGGCTGAAAACGATGAACCGCTTTACCGGTACGTCGGGATCAAGTCACGGAAATGATGGGCGATCTAAAAAAAGTCTTTTTTTTAATGCTGTATTTTGAGTCCAAAAACGTGAGTTAAGACTTTTTACAGCTCAGTTATATCTCAAAAATTTCCTTTCCATTCCTTCTTTTATTCAAGAATTGTTACCTAAAAAAATATCGGGGATTTGATTT
>LNZD02000142.1 GCA_001469005.2 SAR324 cluster bacterium lautmerah10 | reverse complement strand
AAAGAAAACAGATCCATGTTCAGCCTGATCCTTTCTTGATTAGTACTTTTGGGTAATACCGGATAACCCTTTTGAACTCCCCATCGAAGGAGTATTTGAGCTTCTGTAACATTGTATTTTTTTGCCAAGGACTTAAACGGAGAATTTGTATCAGCACCCTTGGAAATCATCTCATCTGTTTTTGCGCTTTCCTGACCTTCTTTAGAACGCCATTCAGCCAGAGGTGCCAGGCTACTGTAAGCAATAGGAATGATTCCGTTATCATTGAGGTATGAGATCAGTTCCGATTTCTGAGTCCAAGGATGGAGCTCAATCTGATTCACATCTGGAGTTGGCAACCCTGCAGATATGATCTCTTCTATATGAGTTTTGTTGTAGTTGCTGACTCCAATGGATTTTACCTTACCCTGCTTTTGAAGTTCAACGAGGGCATTCCATTGTTCGAGCCTCTTGGATTTAGCAAATGGAGCATGTATCAAATACAAATCTAAGTAGTCAAGATCCAGATTTTTTAAGCTAGAATCTAAAGATTGTATGATTAAATCATGAGTTTTCAGTGTCTGGCCCCATGCTTCATTTCCAGGCCAGACCTTTGATGTTACAAATAGCTCTCCACGTTTAAGACTTAGTTCATTTTGAGCTTTCTTGATAGCATAACCAACTCCTGTTTCATTTCCATATCCCTCGGCAGTATCGACATGACGATATCCGCATTGAAGGGCATTGAAAACAAAGTTCTTTGCTTCGTCAGCATTGATGAGATAGGTTCCAAAACCAACTACAGGAATTTGAATGGTTTTGGTTAGATTCAATTTCATTCCTTCTCCAGTAATATTTTTCATTTCAACTGTTCGTAAAATACTTCATTCATCTTAAAATATTTGCGAATACACAAAACTTCTACTTAATAGATCTAAAAAGTAGAAGTTTTGATGAAGACAAGGGTTAAACAAATTGGAATCCCGATTGTGTCATCGGAAGTTCCAAAATACGTTTTCCTGTGACAGCAAAAATCGCATTGGCCACGGCAGGTCCAGTGGGAGGAACGGAGGGTTCACCAACTCCACTTGGAGTTTCATTAGACATAACAATTTCGACATCAATTTCTGGCATATCTGAGATTCGCAGCGGAAGGTAGGTGTCAAAATTGGATTGTTCAACCTGACCTTTTGCAAACGTAATTTCGTTTCTAAGCAGAGCTCCTAATCCATAACCAGCACCACCTTCCATTTGAGCCCGGATCACATCCGGATTAACAGGGACTCCACAGTCAACCGTAATATGCAGCTTGTCTATATGGACCTGCTTACCGGTGGCGCTGACATCGGCAACAACGGCAACAAAGGTTTTATAAGAATAGTGCGCGGCAAATCCACGTTTGTTTCCTTTTTTCCAACCAGAACGGCGACGCGAAATCTTCAGCACATGAGCCATTCTTTGTTGTTTCAAATCGTTAGAATTAAGCAAATCCAATCGTAATTCAATTGGATCCTTTCCTGTCCTCTGAGCAACCATATCCAAAAGACTTTCCATCGCATAGGCGGTGTGAGTGTGTCCTACCCCTCTCCACCAAAGGACTGGAATGGACGATTTGAAATCACTTAAGCCAACCGACATGTTTGGAAGTTGATAAAGGGTGTCGACACAACCCTCCACTGAAAAATGGTCGACCCCATTATGCACAAGGAATTTTTCGAAATCGGTTCCTTTTGAAATCGATTTGGTAGCAATACGATGGTCCCATCGAAGAATCTTCCCCTTGGCATCAAGTCCAATTTTCGTTTTATGAAATGCCATTGGACGATAGTAACCACCCCTTATATCATCCTCTCGGTCCCAGACCAACTTGACTGGGGTCTTCTTGCCTAACAATGCAAATGCTATTGCTGCCTCTGCTTGGTAGAGATCTTTAACCGCGGGTGAATTCCGACGTCCAAACGATCCTCCGGCATAAATCGTTTTTACTTCGATTTGCTGAGGCTGCAATCCAAGGATATAACTGGATGCCCACTGGACTCCGCTAGGATTTTGGCAGCCGTCATAAAAACGAACTCCATTTTTGGTAGGTTCAATGATGCAGTTTAGTGGCTCCATGGGAGAATGAGCCAGGAAGGGGAAAAAGAATTCTGCTTCGAGATGGTTTAAATCCTTTACTGGTTGCTTGTCATCATCTGTTTTGAATGGTCGTGGTTCAAATTCCGGATTCTCTGCTAGTTTCTGACAATCAGAAACCATGTCCGAAGTGCTTCTCGATTCTGCATTTGAAAAATCCCATTTGGTGAGAAGGGCTTTTTTGGTTTGAAAAGCAGACCAAGTATTTTTTGCATAAACGATGACACCTCTTTTATCAGGAAAAACCTTTGCTTCAATAAATCCAGGTACTCTTTTCGCCTTGCTTACATCGAAGCTTTTTAAGGTCCCGCCAAACCTTGGACTTCGTACCACTGAGGCATACACCATTCCTGGTACTTTAACATCCATTCCATAGATGGCAGACCCGTCAGTTTTTGCTTCATTATCCTTTCGGGAGAGATCCTGATTCCCGATAAGTTTGAACTGATCAGGTGTTTTTAATTTCGGATTCTTTGATGGGGTGAGATTTACTGCATCGGTAACAAATTCCCCAAAAGAGCCTTTCTTTGTACCAACCCTCATGATGCCATTTTGGACATCAATTTCATCTGTTTTGACACCCCATTTTTTGGAAGCAGCACGAATCATCAAATCTTTTGCCATTGCTCCTGCAGCACGGTACTGCATGAAAGAATTGGCAATGGATTCAGAATTACCAGTTGCCTGATAACCCCAAAATGTGTGTTTATATTGTTCAGCATTGGCAGGAGCAAATTCGACTTTGACCTTTTCCCAATCTGCATCCATTTCTTCTGCTAAAAGTGTTGCTAAACCCGTTGAGATGCCTTGACCATTTTCGAAGTGCTTTGCAATCACCGTCACAAATCCTTCCTGGTCCATCCGTACAAAAGGATTGATCACGGTGTTGGTTTTGTTTGTTGCAAGGATGCCTTTAGAATTCAGACCTATAATCAAGGAAACAGAGGTTGCGGCTGAATTTTTTAGAAAACGACGTCGGCTTATATTTTTTTCCATCTTACGCCTCCAGCTTTTGAGATGCCAATTTGATGGCGTCACGGATGCGGAAATAAGTCGCACAACGACATACATTTCCTGACATTGCACCATCTATTTCTTGATTGTTCGGAGAAGGGTTGTTTTTCAGCAAGCCAACCGCAGACATGATCTGCCCTGATTGGCAGTATCCGCATTGAACGACATTTTTCTCACGCCAAGCCTGTTGGACTGCATTGGCGACTTTACCTTGAATTCCTTCAATGGTTGTAATTTCACTATCGATTGCACTTTCGATTGGAATGGAGCAGGAACGGACTGGTGTTCCGTTAAGATGAACCGTACATGCCCCGCATGAAGAAATCCCACAGCCGAATTTTGTTCCTGTTAGGTCAAGATCATCTCGGAGAACCCACAATAGAGGAGTTTGAGGTTCTGCCTCAACGTCGAGAACATTCCCATTGATTTTTAATTTGAATAGCATCGAAATCTCCTATCAAAATTGAGTGTTTTGAGGAATGGAAACTTCATCTCTGATCACTGAAATGTTTTGCTTTCCAAGCCCTCAGCCAACTGAAATGTCCGAGTCAGTTACCAATTCATTCAGGATTCAGAAACTGCTTGCGGACTGCACAAAAAAAATCTTTGATGCAGAAGTTCAGTTGAAAGAATTGTAGGGCTTGTGGGGGAAAAAGCTTGCCAAATTATGTAAAAAACATGCCTAATATTATTATTTTTTGGAGAAATGATTGAATAATTGATTCAGAACCAAGTATTATCTGTTTTATGGAGATTCAAGAACTTACCAGGTTTTCAACCAGTTTCATTCCAAAATACGTTGATAATACTGCGTTTATTGAGCCTATAGATAGGTTGTTGATCCTGAGTTACACAAGGCCCACTAACCTTGAGGCGACACTTTATGAACCAGTATGTTGCCTGATTTTACAGGGGAGGAAAGAAACCGGCGTAGGGGATACAATCGTCAACTTCGGGGTTGGAGAGTCGCTCATCGTGAGTCATGAAACTCCTGTGGTCTCTCGGGTCACTAGCGCGACTTTGAGCGAACCCTATATAGCAATGATCCTTTCCTTAGACATTGGGTTGATGAGAAGTCTTTATGAGCATGTCGGGTCCAACGAACTTGACTTGGGAAATGCAAAGGCGTTTAACGTTCACAAAACCGATCAAAATCTGATTGATGCCTTCTACCGATACCTCGCTTTGGCTGGGAATCCAACCGAAGAAAAAGTCCTTGGTCCCATCATCTTAAAAGAAATTCATTTCAGATTGTTAATGGCACCTCACGGAGGGATGTTAAGACGATTACTCCATCACAACAGCCATGAGAGTAATATCTCAAGAGCGATCAAACAGATTCGTAAGACTTTTAAAAATCCACTTGTTATTCCAGAACTGGCTATGGAAGTAGGAATGAGTCCTTCCTCATTTCATAAACATTTTAAATTCATAACCAAAACAACCCCTTTACAGTACCAGAAAGATCTTCGACTTCTTGAAGCAAAAAGATTGTTAAACCTGAAGAGTCATTCCGTCTCAAGAACTGCGTATGAAGTCGGGTATGAGAGTGCGACACAATTCAGCCGTGAATACGCAAGAAAATTTGGCGTGCCTCCTCGGCACGATCTGGGACCGGTCTGAGGCTATTCAGAAACGGGATCATGGATACGGATTAAGACTATGATTGGAAAAGAACGATGACTTTATTTGTTGGGTTTTTAATTGTTTCCACTTTGTTATGCGCTTTGGTCACAGGTTTTATCTTCACCTATGCCGTTGTAGTGATGCCCGGTTTTGCCAAACTCGATGATCGGGACTTTATTCGTGCGTTTCAGGTGACTGATGGAGTCATACAAAATAATCAGCCTCTATTCATGCTTGCCTGGGTGGGCTCGATCGTATCCGTTGTTGCCACTATGATCCTGGGGTTTATAGAACACCATGGAATTGAGCGTTGGACTGTTATCGCAATTGGTTTTGTTTATCTGCTGGGAGTTCAGGGGATTACGATTCGGGTTCATCTTCCCTTAAATAATCGTCTTCAGCGTTTAGAAATCGATGAAATGGATCCGGAATCTTTAAGCAAGGAGCGCAATAAATTTGGGTTGTCCTTCGATATACAGGGATCCTGGCTGGACCCATAATCGTCAATTTTTTGTGGTAAATGATGAATCAACCAAAGCTAGAATCTGATTTTCCCAAACAAAGGGGCCCGCTTCAGGGAGTCCGGGTTCTTGAGTTGGCACATATCATGGCGGGTCCGGTTTGCGGATTGATGCTGGCGGATTTGGGAGCAGATGTGATCAAGGTCGAAAAGATGCCGGGTGGAGATGACACCCGGAGGATGATTCCGCCAATGGTGGGTGAAGAATCGGCGGCCTTCATGATGATGAACCGCAACAAACGCGGGATCGCGGTCAACCTCAAGCAGGAACAGGGCAAGGAAATCCTGAGAAAACTGGTCGCCGAAGCGGATGTCCTGATTGAAAATTATCGCCACGATACCATGAAGAAACTTGGTCTTGGTTATGATGAATTGAAACAAATCAATCCCGGACTGGTTTATTGTGAAATTTCAGGTTTTGGACGAAGCGGCCCTTTCATGGAACAGGGAGGGTTCGATCTGATCGCCCAGGGCATGAGCGGTTTGATGAGCATCACCGGGGAGGAACCGGGACGTTCTCCGGTGAAAGTCGGTGCGCCGCTGACCGATATCACGGCAGGAATTCTTGGAGCTTTGGGTGCAGTATCGGCGTTGCATCAAAGAAACGCCTCAGGCCAGGGACAAAAGGTCGATACCTCCCTTTTTGAAGCAGGAATTGTCCACACCTACTGGCAATCGGCGATCTGCATGGCGACCGGGGTTTCACCGGGGCCGATGGGTTCAGCCCATCCTCTGAACGCGCCTTACCAGACCTTTCGCACCCGGGACGGTTGGATCAATGTCGGAGCGGCAAACCAGCGAAACTGGGAACGGCTTCTGGAAGTATTGGGAGTCCCGGAAATGGGAAGCGATCCCCGGTTTGAGGACAACCACGGGAGGATGGACAACCTCAAACCACTCGAAGAAGAACTGAACAAGGTTTTTGAAACCAGAACGACCAAAGAGTGGCTGGAACGTTTGGCTGAAGTCGGTGTTCCCTCAGGTCCGGTGCTGGACATCCAGGAAATGCACCGGCATCCCCAGACCCAGGCCCGTCAGATGGTCACCGAGGTGAATCATCCCACAGAAGGAAAAGTCGAAACGATTGGTCTGCCGATTAAATTGTCGGAAACTCCTGGCGGCGTGCAGCGTCCTTCTCCTCTTTACGGAGAACATACCCGCGAAGTGCTTCTGGAAAGCGGTTACGACGAGGATAAAGTCAGCTCCTTTGAAAATAGCGGAAGTATCTTCTGTCATGATGGATGATCGATGAAAACATCTCATAATGAATTGGGCTTTTTCAGCGGTGAGGAGTTGGTTATGGCCTGTCTTGAAAGAATCCGTCAACGTGAAAACCATGTTGGTGCGTGGATTCACCTCGATGAAGATCAGGCCCTCGAGCAGGCCAGAGAATGTGACCGGGCAAAACCAGAAGGTCCGCTGCATGGCATTCCGGTGGGGATCAAGGACATCCTCGATACCCGGGATATGCCCACCTGCTACGGTTCTCCGATTTATGAGGGGCATCAACCCGTTAACGATTCATCCTGTGTGAGTTTTCTGAGAAATGCGGGAGCGGTGATTTTAGGAAAAACCGTCACTACTGAATTTGCCTGGAGAAAACCCGGGAAGACTGCCAATCCCCATAATCCTGAATTCACTCCGGGTGGATCTTCCAGCGGTTCTGCAGCAGGGGTGGCAGATTTCATGGTTCCCTTGGCCATTGGAACCCAGACCGGGGGATCTGTCATTCGGCCGGCATCCTATTGTGGAGTGGTCGGTTTCAAGCCGACTTTCGGACATCTTTCGGTGGCGGGAGTCAAACCGCTTTCCCACAGCCTTGATACCCTCGGATGTTTCGTCAGGTCCGCCGAGGATCTTCGGATCTTCAGGCAGGCCATCTGGAATGTTTCAGGAGAAGAATCAGCCAATAAAAATTTTCCTAAAATCGGATTCTGCCGCACACCGGACTGGGAAAAGGCGGGGCCTTCCACGCAAAATGCCTTGGAACATGCCCGGCAAACCTGGAGCAGCCAGGGAGTGGAAATCATCGATGTTCAACTTCCGGAAGAATTTTCAGCCCTGGGAGATGCCCATGGCTGCATCATGGTCTATGAAGCAGGCCAGAATCTTCGTTATGAACTGAGCCATCATCAGTCACTGCTCAGCAAGAGGCTCCGGTCCTATTTCGAAAAGCCCATTCGTTTTGAGGAATACCAGGAGGCACTGAAAATGACGAGGTTGTGCCGGGACAGGATGCAGGAGGTCTTTGATTCATGCGATGTTCTGCTTGCTCCCAGTGCTCCCGATGAGGCGCCCCATGGACTGGATTATACCGGGGACACAGTGTTCAACCGGATGTGGACCATGCTTTACCTGCCCACTCTGACCCTGCCTTCAATCCGAGGATCCAATCAACTGCCGGTGGGAGTTCAGCTGATTGGGGCTTATGGAACAGATGATGACCTGATCGGGTACGCCATCAGCTTGGAAAACATGCTCAGCAGCAGTTGAATTCAGAATTTTTTGGGGGAAAATTTTTAAAGTTTTCCTAACGTTTTGCCACCAGGAACAACCTGCGGAAGGGAAACAGAGTCTTTCCGTCTTTTCCTGGCGGAAAGTGTTCAAGGATTCTCCTTGAATAATCCTCGATGAATTCCTTCTCTTCCTCTTTGTTCAGTAATTTCAGCAGGGGCCTGAGTGCGGTTCCACGGGTCCATTCCACCACCGGGTTATCTCCTTCAAGTATGTGCTGGTAAACCGTTTCCCATAGATCGAGATATTCGACATGGGGACCCAACAGGTCATGGTAGAAACCAGGTTCTGAAACCGGACTGGAACGGAAAACAGGACGCAGCCGTTCTGCCCAAGGTCCTGATTCCACACTTTCTGTGATGGAGGTATGGGAAGGCGATTCGAAATTTCTGGGCATCTGAGCCGCGAACCAAGCTCCTTTCGGCAGCAATTTCAGCAATCGTGGGAAAAGGCTTTCATGGTTGCCGAGCCAGTGGAGGGCGGCATTCGAATAGAAGAGGTCCGCTTCTTGTTGGGGGTTCCAGCTTTCCAGGTCCGCCTCGATGAATTCCAGATTCGCATAACTTTTCCGGGCCTTTTCCAGCATCTCTGCAGAGGAATCGATTCCCACGATTCGGGAATCAGGCCATCGGTCCGCCAGCAGTTTGGTGGTATTGCCGGTCCCACAGCCCAGGTCATAAACCAATCCGGGCGATTCCAGATCGATCCTGCCCAACAGGTCCATTGCCGGACGGAGCCGGTGGTCTCCAAACTTAAGGTATTGTTCAGGATTCCAGCTGACTTTTGCTGCGGTCATGGATGGAGAAAAGCCTGACTCAATGGGTTTGAGGAACTAAGAGTATTGAAAAAAAGGGAGGAATAAGTCGGTTTATTCCTCCCCGCATGAGTTACAGGGTGATGTTCATTTGTGCAGAAGTAAGGGTTCCAAGGGTATTGGCTTTGTTGACCAGATTCTGGAAAGCCTCGGACATTCCCACTTCGTCGATGGCTTTTCCGGCGTGGGCCATGCTGTTGAAACGATACACCCCTGCGATCATCCCCATTTGTTCATGGGCGACTGGTGCGACTGCGGTCAAATTGACATCATCGGAAAGTGCATCAATCTCACCCATCAATTCAATGGCAGCAGGGATATTGTGTCGGGGCATCTGATAATAACGGATCAAATGCGCTTTTTCCTGGAGGGTCCCCAGTTCGCCATAGATGGTCCTGAACATGTTCGGACCTATCATTTTACCTCCCGGTTCACGCTCTCTCTGCTGCATCAACTCTTGCATTGCCGGATCCATATAAACCGATTCCATTGCAGTCATCGTCGATGAAAAATCATCAAATGCAGCAGCAAAAAGAAATTGCCCTGCATTGAGCCCCATGGAAATGAAGGCGACTCTCGTTGTTGCTCCCTTTGATGTCCAAATTTCTGAGGCTTGATTTAACCGGCTCCCCACAAGTTCGGATTTTCCTGTGATCGGATCGACTCGGATGGTGACAATAACAGCCATAATGATTCTCCTAATTGGGTTTTCAAACTCCCTCCAGGGAAACCATGATTCCCTGCGAGGAAAGTGAGCATACTTCAATCAAATTCAATAATCACTAAAATTTCATGAAGTATTGAATTGAAGATGTATCCAGGATCCAAATCTTGGAGAATCAATTAAAACGAAATCAGGATTCGAACCAGGGTTTCAATTCCCCTTGAATTGGGGTTTACGTTTTTCCAGGAACGCCTGGCGGCCCTCGATGTAGTCCTGACTGCTAAAGCATTTTTCGATGTAGGGTTTACATCGCTCAGGATCACGCTGGGTGGGATTTTTAGCCAGTTCGATGAAGATCTGTTTCAGGGAACCGACGGTGAGAGGGGCGTTTTCTGCAATGGTGGTGGCGGTTTCATCCACGAATTGTTCGATTTCGGATTCGGCAAGAATCCGGTTGACGAGCTGCATGTGCAACGCTTCTTCCGCGGAATAACGTTTTCCGGTGAAACAGATCTCACGGGCATAAGACGGGCTGGTGATTTCCAGCAGCCTGCGGATGCCTTCAAAGCCGTAGCCCACCCCCAGCTTGGCCGCAGGAAGCCCGAAGACCGATTCCGGGGTACAGTAACGCATATCACAGCAGAGCGAGATCGCCAGTCCGCCTCCCATGCAGAATCCCTTGATCATGGCGATCGTAGGTTTGGCAGTTCCCTGCAGAACCCGCGATGTTTCGGCGGTGACTTCATTGTAGTGAAGGGTTTGCTCAACACTGGCACGTTCACTTTCAAATTTTGAAATGTCGGCACCCGAGACAAACGCTTTACCTCCCGCGCCCGAAAGGACGATGACCCGGACTTCAGGATTCTGATCAAAAGCCTCCAGGGTTCTTGAAGTGGTTTCCCACATTTCCAAAGACATTGCATTACGGCGCTGGGGATTGTTGAAAATCAGACGCCCCACCCCGTTTTCTACCCGATGGACAGAACAAAAACAAAAACCTGTCAAAAGAAAGACTGAGTGGATTGGAAATCAAAACGCTTTAAACCTGTTATTCAAGGGCTGATCATTCTGCTTATTGGGCTGGCTGGAGGAATCCTATTCGACAGTATGGGCATTTCCGCGGGTTTTTTCATGGGCTGTATGCTCTTCAGCGGGTTTTATCGATTTGTGGTGAAATCAGAAATTGCACTGACCGGGATTTATAACCAGTTGGGGCAGATCATTTTTGGAATGCTGATCGGGACCTCATTCCGTCAGGAAAACCTCGAGACAATGAAACTGGCGACGTTACCGATTCTGTTTCAGATCATTGTTCTGGTTTCTGCGGGATTTTTGATGGGGATGCTGCTTTCCCGTTTGACTCCATTGGACCGGAGCACCTCGATCCTCAGTTCACTCCCGGGAGGCCTGCCGGTGATGACCAGTCTGGCGGAGGATTTGAAGCAGAATGTCGGGATCGTAGCGGTCGTGCATTATTTCCGCTTAACGATTATCGTCCTGACCATGCCCTTGCTGATGCCTTTTCTTGGCCTGCTTGAAGTTGGTGCAAAGGAAACAGGAGTGGTTTCGGTTCCCATGGATTTCAACGGCTACCTTCTGCTTGGATTGATTGGAGTGGTTACTTTCGTCCTCAATCATCGTATCCGTTTTCCGGGGGGGCACATGCTCTTTGGGATGGTGATATCCGGAAGTATACACCTGTTTATCTATCCTTTTGGAGACACGGATGGGATCGTCAAACTGATCGCCATTGTTTTTCTCTCGGTTTCCATTGGTTCCAAAATCACTCTGGAAACGATCTTGCTGCTCAGAAAAGTAATCCTGCCTGCAGGATGCATCATCATCACTTTGGTGACACTGGGATTGGTTTTAGGAGTGTTGCTTCACAAGCTGACCGCCATTGACCTCAATACAGCCCTGCTCAGCAGTGTCCCCGGCGGAGCGGCAAGCCTGACCGCCATTGCCGATGAATTGGGCGCCGATATGCGGATCGTTGGTTCTCTCCACCTTTACCGGCTTATTTTGCTGGCGGTTCTGACTCCGCCCCTGTTTTTCTTGTTCAACCGCAAGAAAACGGCGTAGCCCGAAAATTGGAAAAAAAAGAAGAGATTTAGGCCGCCTGAGTTAGCGGCACTATTATGGAATGAAATGCTTAACGGGATCGTAGTTTGGGATCGAGCACGTCCCGAACGGCATCTCCGAAGAGATTGAACCCAAAGACGGCAAGGCTGATTGCAACTCCCGGGAAAATAGGAATCCATGGAGCACTTTCCGCAAATTCCTCAGCACCCCCCTGAAGCATCAGTCCCCACGCCGGGACAGGTTCCTGGACACCGAGTCCAAGGTAGCTCAGCGAGGCTTCCAGCAGGATTGCCTGGCCAACGAATGCGGTGAACATGATTAAATACGGAGCCATCACGTTGGGCACCATATGCTTGAGGATGATCCTGGTGTGGCTGTAACCGCAGGCTCGTGCCGCATCGATGTAGGGAACGAACCACCCTTGCGCATCGGGGTATGAAAGGAATGGTGATCGCAAGAATGACATTCTGAGTGCCGGTTCCAAAAATTGAGACCACCGCCAAAGCAAGAATGATCAGCGGGAAGGACATGAAAACGTCCATCACCCGTTGGAAAACCAGATCGAATTTCCCACCGAAATAAGCACTGGTGACTCCAAGGACCAGTCCTATGGCCGATCCCACAAACGCAGAAACGAAGCCTACAAACAATGCTGTTCGCGCACCGTAAACGATTCTTGAGAAAATATCCCTGCCAAATTGATCAGTGCCCAATAAAAAGGTCCAATCCGGGCCGACCAACATAAATTCATAATTGTTTAATTCAGGGTCGTAAGGTGCGATCAATTCAGCAAACAAAGCCATAAGAATCATAATCAAGACGATGAAGGCTCCTGCTGCACCAAGAGGTTTTCGTTTGATTAGATCCAAGGCGACAGAATACCAGGGATCCTTGTCAGCAAAGGTTTCGATTTCAGCTTCTACCTGAACTTCAGCGATCGACATTACGAGATGGGGAAATGATAATTTTTTAATTAAGCATATCGGATTCTAGGATCCAGCCAGGCATACATGATGTCTACCAGGAAATTGGTAAAGACAAACACCATTACCACCACCATCACCAGGGCCTGGGTCATGGCATAATCGGAACTCATCACCGAATCCACAAAAAGCTTGCCCAAGCCATTGAGATTGAATACCTGCTCGGTGACCACAAGACCGCCCATCAAGAACGCAAATTCAATTCCGATGACGGTTACCACGGGTAATAAGGAGTTTTTCAGGGCATGGCGGTTGATGATGACTTTTTCGAGCAACCCTTTTGCTCTGGCAGTTCGGATGTAGTCTTCTCTTAGCACCTCCAGCATTGCCGAACGGGTCATCCTTGTGGCGACGGCGGAATAACGATAACCGGTGGCGAGGGCAGGCCAGATCAACTGGGATAGATTGCGCCAGGGATCAACCCAGATCGGAACATAATCCAGGGGAGGCATCCAGGGTTCTCCAAACCAGGACTGGGTGAAAATTAAAATTCCAAGAACAATTAGGATTCCATACCAAAAGGACGGAATGGCTATTCCTGCAATGCTGAATGTGCGAACAACATAGTCAATCCAGGTATCCTGCTTGATCGCGGAAATGGTTCCTAGAGGAATGGCAATGAATATGGAGGTGATCGTTGCCATGATCGCAATCTGCAGGGAAAGCTCGAACCGAAGGCCCATTTCGTAAAAGATGGGTTTTCCGGTCCACATCGATTCACCGAGGTCAAACGTTACGATTCCGATCAGAAAATCAAAAAACTGAACAATCATCGGTTGATTCAGTCCAAGTTTTTCCTGGCATAATTCTATTTCTGCCGGGTCAGCGTATAGTCCTGTTCCTGCGAGACGCAGTTCGCAGACATCTCCTGGGATCAACCTTAAAAGGAAAAAAACCAAAAAAGCGGCCCCAAATAAAGTGGGGATCATCAACAGGATTCGTTTCAGGATGTAGTTGTACATTCAGGGAATAGGCGTTGATGATTAAAAAAAGATTTTATGAGTCATGTGTGGAACTTTCTCGAAAGAAGGTTCCACACGTTTATCGATTCAATCTCTCTAAGCGAGAGAAGCAAATGATTATTTATTTATCCAACCAGACGTTGTCCAATTGTTGGTTCAGATAATGGCTTGGAGCAATCTTCCAGCCTTTGACATAAGACCGATGCGGATTGATCTTGTACCACCACAGGGTGATGGCGATATGAGCCATATCACTCAAAGCACGTTTTTCGTACTGACGGATCAGACTGCGTTGTTCCGCAGGACTGGGTGACCGAGCAATCTTATCATAAAGATCTTCGAGTACCTTGTCATTGTACTGTCCATAGTTGTTTCCGGCACTGCCAAGGAACTTGGTGATGTCAGCAATCGGATTGATCACCGACTGACAGTTAAAATCAATGGAAACATCGAAATCCTTCTTCTTCCTTAATGTCGCATAGAATGCTGGGGAAGCCTGGACCCTATGGGTGACTTTAACTCCAAGTTTTTTCCATTGGTCAATCAACCAGATTCCAAGAACTTTATAAGGCTGATCGACGCCACGGTTGTGGAGTTCCACGGAGAGATTGGAATGACCGGCTTCCTTCAGCAGACGCTTTGCTTCGGCCCGGTTTTTGGCCATGTCTTTTCCGTATCCTGCCAGCTTGACCAGTTCATCCTCGGTTGCTGCCAGGGGATGATTGGGGAAGACCACACCACCGACGGTTTTGACGATTGCGATCTTGGAGAGGTATTTGGAACCACCCCAGCGGTCGATTCCCAAAGTCAGGGCGCGTCTCACCCTTGGATCATCAAAAGGCTTACGCTGCTGGTTGAATGTGGCAAGAAGGACACAATTCCAGTCACTTTCCTGGACCGTGATCTTGTCCCCAAGAGCCTTTTTCAGATCGTCTCGGTGTTTTGGTGGAAAACCACGGAATTCGATGGCTGCCTGGTCTCCACGGATGGCATTCACCCGGGTTGCCAGTTTCGGAGCAATGATGCCCTTGATTCCATCCAGATAGGGTTGTCCTTTGTGGTGATACTTCTCATAGCGAACACCTCTGACGAAAGCACCTGGCTGATGCTCAACAAAGCGGAAAGGACCGCTTCCGTTGATGTTCTTGGTGTGCCACTCATACCCATGGGTATCCAGGTCCTTCTTGGAATAGATGATATTGAAAGGTGTTGCCAAGGCTGGAATGAACGATCCTGAAGGATATTCGAGTTTGAAGACTACGGTGTAGTCATCAGGTGCCGAAACACTCTCGACCATCTTGAAGAAAGCTTTTCTTGAGCTTGGAACCCCTTCCGGAGGAAAGATGATTTTGTTGTAAGTTGCGACCACGTCATGTGCGTTTAACGGTGTTCCATCATGGAATTCAATGCCGCGGCGGATTTTGAAGGTGTATTTCTTACCTCCATCCTCTCCGGCAGGATCCACAGTTCCCTCACAAACGTCACAGACAAAATCGGTCGGTGAGGAAGGATTGTCCGGATTGACCCGAATCAGCAGACTGTAATAAGGGCTGAAGGGGTGGATGACACCGAAAGTGGTTTCCCGGTGAAGATCATAGGAGGGGATTTTTGATCCAAAAATATAATTAAGAGTTCCTCCTCTTTTGATATGGCCTCCAGCATGAAGACTGCCGACCATGATGAACATGATGGACACTGCAAGACCAACGGCCATCATTCCTGCAATTCTAAATCTCTTCATCGTTTCTCCTTTTTGAAGAGTGAAATGGGAGATTGTCTCCCTCTTGGGCGCAGGACGCCCACCAACCGCCCCTATGGCAGTCAGACCTGGGTGCAGGCGACAAAATGGCCTGCACGTTTATCTTCCAAAACAGGGATATCCGATTTACAGGATTCCACTGCCAGGGAACAACGCGGATGAAAGACACAGCCCGAAGGTGGATTGATCGGGCTTGGGACTTCCCCTGTCATGATGTTGTGTTCCCTGTTTTTTTCAACTTCAGGATCCGGAACCGGAACCGCATTCAGTAATGCTTTGGTGTAGGGATGTTGGGGATTGTCATAAAGTTCATCACAATCCGCCATTTCCACAATTTTGCCCAGATACATCACCGCCACTTTTTGGCAGAGGTGGCGAACCACACTCAAATCGTGGGCAATGAACAAATAAGTCAGGTTGAACTCTTCTCTCAGGTCTTCCAACAAGTTGATGACCTGGGCCTGGATCGAAACATCCAGGGCCGAAACTGCTTCATCACAGATGATGAATTCGGGGTTCAGGGAGAGGGCCCGGGCGATTCCGACACGCTGCCTCTGGCCTCCGCTCATTTCGTGGGGGTAACGGTCTGCCATGACCGAAGGAAGTCCGCAGATGTTCAGGAGTTCGGCAACTCTTTTATTCCGTAACTTCGGATCGGGTTGGATGTTGTGAACCTTCATCGGCTCACTGATGGTGTCTCCAATCTTCAACCTTGGATTGAGAGAACTGTATGGATCCTGGAAAATCACCTGGATTTTCTGCCTCAGCGGGGAGAGTTCAGAAGAATCAAGCTGGGTCAGGTCCTGACCCTCGAAAACAATCTTGCCCTCGGTGGCTTTTTCCAATTGAAGAATACAGCGTCCGGTGGTGGTCTTGCCGCAGCCGGATTCTCCCACCAACCCAAGAGTTTCACCTCTTTTGATGCTGAAGTTGATGCCATCCACCGCTTTGACCAGAGAAACATTCTTGTTGAAGAAAAATCCTTCCGAAATCGGAAAGTGCATCTTCAATCCCTGGACTTCTAGGAGATTTTCTGCAGATGGATCAGGCAATGGTTTTCCTTATTCTTTGATGCTTCAAAATCTTTTTTCTTCAGCGATGTTCCTGGATCAGTTTTTCACGTTCCCAGCAAGCCGTAATGTGTCCACTCGCAACCTGTTCCAGAGCGGGATAATGATTTTCACATTTATCAATTAAAAAAGAACACCTGGGTCTGAAGGAACAACCGTTATCCAGTTTGGTTAAATCCGGAGGCTGGCCGTCAATTGGTTTGAGGCGTTCCTTCCTCGGCTGGTCCAGTCTGGGAACGGAATGCAGTAATCCAAGCGTATAGGGATGCGACGGTTTGTGGTAAATATCATGGGCGGTTCCGGACTCGATGATCTTTCCTGCATACATCACATTCACCCGGTCGGCATAACGGGCCACGACACCGAGGTTATGGGTGATCACGATCAACGCTACACCTAGCCGGCTGGAAAGGTCCTTCATCAGTTCAAGAATCTGGGCCTGGATCGTGACATCAAGGGCCGTAGTCGGTTCATCGGCAATGATCAATTTGGGCTCACAACATAGAGCCATGGCGATCATCACCCTTTGGCGCATTCCTCCGCTGAAATGATGCGGATACTGTTTCAGTCTTCTTCGGGGTTCGGAGATTCCCACCATTTCGAGCCATTTGACCGCCCTGTTTTCGGCTTCTTCGGTGTCGATTCCGAGATGAAACTCCATTGCCTCGGTCAGTTGAACCCCAATGGTTAGGACGGGATTGAGGGAAGTCATCGGCTCCTGGAAAATCATGCTGATGTCTCTTCCTCGGATTTCCCGGATTTCCCGGTCGCTGAGTTGAAGCAGGTCCTGCCCCATGAAATTGATTTTGCCTCCGGTGATTTCTCCTGGAGGATTGGCGATCAGCCTGAGGATGGAGAGAGCACTGACGGACTTTCCGCACCCGGATTCACCAACGATGGCGACGGTCTCACCCTCTTCCACATCGTAACTGATTTCATCCACCGCTTTCACCGTCCCTGCGGAGGTGTAAAACAGGGTCTGAAGATCTTGTATTTCGAGCAGTTTTGCCATGAATTGATGAATCCTGAATTAATCGAATCAGTTTTCTATCAATGTCATGGTTAAAGAGAAAGCAAAAAAGCTGAATTTAATTAAAAGTAGAATTCAGAGGAGGACTTTTTGGAAAAAATTGAACGATTTTTGATTTCGATTGAGTTTGAATCGAAATTGGATCGAATCAGCTTTTTGGAATGGATTCAGTTTATGGATCAGGAAAATGAAACTCTTTCCTTACCAGATTGGGATCAACTGAATCTGAAGTTTTTTTGGATCGAAACCGCGTGTTGGAGTTCGGGGATGCTGAGGTAGCCGAGATGACGCAGGATCTGTCCGAGGAGTAGAGGAAACCGTTTTTGCAAAAGCAGGGCGAGTTCGAGCTGATCGCGGCTGAGTTGGCGGGTTCGTATCAACAGGTCCCCCAGTTTTCCCTGGGATGGAGGATTGCCGATCAGAAAATTTTAAACGTTTTCCTCCGGAAAGCTCCCGGTTCAGCGACTCGATGATCTTGGTTCGGTTACTGAGACAGATGCGTTCCAGTGAACGGATCGCGGCAGCAGAAACCATCAAATCTTTACATCCCACCAAAGGAATCAGCATTTCACGCGCAGGTTCAAGACCCGGTTGCCCGAGAGCCCTGATGACTTCCATTTTTTCTTCGAATCCATTCCTGCTCAACAAGCCTTGCAGATACTGAAATCCCAGGCATTCCCTGCGGGAGGCAATGGTTTCCAAGGCGACCTGTCGGACATGCTCGTCCGGTGAAAATTCAACACAGTTGATCAGTTCCTCCAGGGATAATTCCACCGCTTGTGTCGCCTCCTCCTCCTTATTTCTTTCATGATTCGCGAAGAAATCCGGATTGGAATGATTTTTCCTGGAGGAGGGTGCGTCAAAGGCCTTCCTTAAATATTGAAAGGCTTCGGTCACTTTTTGGAATTTTTCCGCGTTGGAACTCCCGAGTGCGGAATCGGGATGATAACGAAGGGCTGCTTGACGATAAGCTTGTTTGATTTGCAGGAAATCCGCGTTTCGCGGGACTTTCAAAACCTGCATTGCATCCATCATGGAATTCATCGACATCCTGTCTTGATGAAGGTGTTGTGGAAACTCCGGGAATTCTTGGATTCCCGAGTCAATGTTGTCTTGATGATGAATTCTGCAATATGCATTCCCTCACTCATTTGGGATCATCAAATCCACTTCAGGATGTTGATTCTGAAAGGTTCTTGCTCGTGCTTCATGATCCAGTGCCAAGCCCAGCAGCGGCTCATTGTTCTGTAAACGGAAGAGGTTGGCGACCGCATGCTTGACCGCCCTCGGGTAGCTTTCACGGGAAGGGGCACTATGGGGCGTGAGGATGACATTCTCCAATTTTCTTAGAGGGGAATCTTCGGCGATCGGCTCCTTTTGGAAAACATCCAGAGCTGCTCCTGAAATGATTCCCTGATCCAGGGCCTGATGAAGGTCCTCTTCATTCTGCAATTCTCCCCTGGCCGAATTGATCAGAACCGCATCCGGTTTCATCATCGAGAGGCTGTTCCGATTAATGATTCCGCGGGTGTACGATGTGATCGGCACATGATAACTGACCACATCCGAAGTCCTAAGCAATGTTTCAGGAAAGACATAATCCAGCCCGAGTTCCTGCTCCGTG
>LNZD02000141.1 GCA_001469005.2 SAR324 cluster bacterium lautmerah10 | reverse complement strand
ATTGGAAGGGATTCTTCCGGAAACTTACTTCCATGGTCCCGTTCAAGAAGCCTTTCCACCTTTGGTTTTTTCATCAGGACTCTGACTCTAGATTGAGTGAACGAATGTTCGTATGACTTGGACAAGCATCATAACATTTGCTATTATAAACTTTTATCAAATCAAATGCCTGAGACATGTCCGGAGTCAATCCTTACATAGAACAACCTGAATTCAAGCTTTCCAAGCAATCGTTCCAGGTAACCTTTCAGCCCATGGGGAAAACAGTGAACGTCAATCCGGGTGAGAGGCTTGAGGAAACCGATGGTCTGCCGGGATCATTGCTTCAGTTGGCTTTGGACAACGATATTGATCTGGACCATAGTTGCGGCGGCGTTTGTGCCTGTTCCACCTGTCACGTGATTGTCCGGTCCGGACTCGATTCCTGCAATGAGGCAACCGACGATGAGGAGGATATGCTCGACTTGGCTCCCGGACTTCATCCCCAGTCACGGCTTGCCTGTCAATGTGTTCCTGATGGCACCAAAAGCATCATTGTGGAAATTCCAGAATGGAACCGTAACCTCGTCAGCGAATCGCACTGAATGATTACACTCACGGAAAATGCGGCCAAGGAAATCCGCAAAATCATGAATGAAAATGAATTGGGCGAGGAAGTGGCCGTTCGGGTTGGGGTCAAAGGGGGCGGTTGTTCAGGATTGACCTACACCCTGGATTTTGATTCCCGCAAAACCAAATTTGACCTGGAATATGAATCCGAAGGAATGAAAATTCTGGTCGATAAGAAAAGTCACCTCTACATCAAAGACACAGAAATTGACTGGAGTTACAGCCTGATGGACCGTGGGTTGAAATTCAACAACCCGTTGGCAAAATCGTCATGCGGTTGCAAAACCTCTTTCATGTTCGATGCACCTCAACAGGAAGAGGACTTCAAACCCAGTTGGATGTAAAATCATGGATGCATGGAGCCCGATGAGTCTTGAAGACCAGATCCGCCAAGCAGTAGAGCAGGCAGTCCCGGATTCAACCGTTGAAGTGGTTGCGAACGGAAGTCACTTCAGCCTGAAAGTCATTTCTCCGGTTTTCGAAGGGAAGAAAACCCTGGAAAAACAAAGGATGGTCTATGGCGCCTTGAAGGATTTGATGGCCGGCAGTAATGCTCCTGTTCACGCCATTGACCACCTTGAAACCCTGGTGCCCGAAAACTGAAGACCTTCCATTAGTTTTTGATGATCAAAGTCAAAAAAAAACGAATTACCTTTTCTAAAGACCTTGACGTTAAATTTTCCGGAAAACAGATCAAGGAGACCGAAAAGGAGATCACCCTGGAAGGAGAAGATGAGGAATCTTATCTCAAAATTTACAACCCTTTTCATCGGGTGGCCAAACTGATTCTCTATGAAGATAATACCTGGGTCGACGCAGACAGTATGAACAAAATCGGAGATCTTGATCTTTCAGAACTCGGGCTTGAAAAACTCGATTTGAAATAACAAAGACTCAAACACCTCTCAACTTATAATCCTAACTTTAAAGGGCTTTTCATGAGCGAATCGGAAAATCAGTCACTTCCCAGCATCAAGATGCAGACTTCCCAGGGAGAGATTCATATTGAATTATTCGAAGACGAGGCACCCAACACGGTTGCCAACATGATTGAATTGAGTGAACAGGGCTTCTATGATGGACTGGTTTTTCATCGGGTTATCAACGATTTCATGATCCAGGGGGGATGTCCTCATGGCAAAGGAACCGGAGGCCCCGGTTATCGTTTTCGGGATGAGTGCCATCCCGATCGTCGTCATGATGGCCCCGGAGTCCTCTCAATGGCCAATGCAGGTCCAAACACCAATGGGTCCCAGTTCTTCATTACGCACTCTGCACAACCCCATCTGGACGGAAAACATACCGTCTTTGGACGTGTTTTGGAGGGGTTGGATGTGGTCAACCGCATCAGCCAGGGAGACGAGATTCAATCGGTTACGGTTTTAAACAAGCGCGACCATGAGTACAGTGTGGTCAAACTATAAAAAGTTGTATAATTTAACTCGATAAAAAATGATTCGGTCATCCCGCCTTAGTTGATGACCAAAACGCACATGGAAGTGCATCATCACCGTTTCAGGACAACGTCCTATTCTTTCCTTCCCGGTGTTACGGTTCGCATTTCCATTAACCTCAATAATCATGATTCAGGAGATGCTTCATGAGTGAAACGATCATACCTTCCGACATCGTCGATGAAATGCGTGATTCCTATATGGAATACGCAATGAGTGTCATTGTAGGCAGGGCCCTGCCCGATGTGCGGGACGGTTTGAAACCGGTTCATCGCAGGGTACTGTTTTCGATGAATGAGCAGGGAAATGAATTTAACAAACCCTTCCGCAAGTCAGCACGTGTGGTCGGTGATGTGATCGGTAAATACCATCCTCATGGGGACTCTGCGGTTTATGACACCATTGTCCGCATGACCCAGGCATTTTCGATGCGATATCAGTTGGTGGATGGCCAGGGTAACTTTGGATCGGTTGATGGAGATTCACCCGCCGCCATGCGTTATACCGAAGTTCGGATGAAACGGATGGCCCAGGATCTGATGATCGACCTGGACAAAGACACCGTCGATTTTCAACCGAACTATGACGATTCCCAGGAAGAGCCAATTGTCCTGCCAACACGGGTGCCGAATCTGTTGGCCAACGGTTCCACCGGTATTGCCGTCGGAATGGCCAGCAACATTCCTCCCCATAACCTGACGGAGTTGATGAATGCCTTTTTGTATTACATTGAGCATCGTCATCAGGCAGATATTGCATCATTGATGGAACTCATTCCTGGACCGGACTTCCCGACGGGTGGAACGATCGTTGGTAAACAGGGCATCTACGAAGCCTACAGTACTGGACGGGGAGTGATCCGGATCCGTGCCAAAACCCATACCGAAACCTCCAAGGACGGAAGAGAGTCTCTGATCATCACCGAACTTCCTTTCATGGTCAACAAGGCCATGCTCCTTGAAAAAATCGCAGAACTGGTCCGACAAAAAAAGATCGATGGTATTTCCGACCTTCGGGACGAATCGGATCGAAAGGGAATGCGTGTTTATATCCAGATCAAACGCGGAGACAACCCAGATGTGGTCCTGAGTAATCTTTATAAGCACACATCGATGCAAACCAGTTTTGGGATCAACATGCTGGCTATAGTCGACCGTCAGCCAAAGATTCTGGCGCTTCCGCAAGTCTTGGAATTTTTCCTCCAGCATCGGATTGAAGTTGTAACCCGACGGACGCGTTATGAATTGCAGCAGGCGGAAAACCGCATGCATCTGCTGGAAGGTTTAATGACCGCATTAGCAAACCTTGATGATGTTCTCGAAATCATCCGGGCAGCCGAAAGCGGTGCCGTCGCAGAAAATGCTCTCAAAGAACGTTTCGGTCTGACCTCTAAGCAGGGCAAAGCGATTCTTGATATGCGGCTTCAGCGGTTAACCGGATTGGAACAGGAAAAAATCCGTGACGAACATAAAACGGTGGGTGAGGCCATTGCGGATTATAAGGACATTCTTGCAACACCGGAAAGGGTCATCAGCATCATCCGTGAAGAGTCTGAGGAAATCCGTGACCGTTATGGAGATGAAAGACGGACCGAAATCATCGAGGGAGATCATTCCATCATGATCGAGGAATTGATCAATGAAGAGAACATGGTGGTGACCATCTCCCATTCCGGTTACATCAAACGCAGTTCTGTCAGTGATTACCGTCTGCAGAGACGTGGTGGTAAAGGTCGGTTGGGAATGTCAACCAAAGACGAGGATTTCGTCGAAACAATGTTTGTGGCCTCGACCCATGATTATCTGCTGTTTTTCACCGACCGGGGCCAGATTTTCCGTAAGAAGGTCTTCGAACTCCCCCAGGCAGGGCCTACCGGCCGTGGAAAGGCGGTGGTCAATCTGCTGCCGCTCCGGGAGGGTGAGAAGGTCTGTACCTATCTCAATGTGCCCCAGGAAAGTGAGAACCAGTACATTCTTATGTGTACAGAAAAAGGAATCTGTAAGAAAATCTCCATGCTGGACTGCTCGAAGATCCGCGTTTCGGGCCTGCGTGGAATTTCACTCGATGAAGGTGATTCATTGATTTCCGCCCAGCTCACCACTGGAAGACATGAACTCTTTTTTGCAACCCGGAACGGAATGGGTCTACGTGTTCATGAATCTGCATTTCGGGCAATGGGCCGACAGGCCCGAGGCGTTATTGGAATCCGCATGAAACCTGGTGACCGTGTGGTTTCTGCCATTGCATTGAGTGGAGCAGGCACCCTGCTTACGGTGACCGAGGGCGGATTCGGAAAGAAAACCCCCACCGAAGATTATACTCTTTCAAGAAACCGGGGGAACCAGGGGATGCGCACCATCCGCATCACCGAACAGAATGGTCCGGTGGTTCGTGTACTGGAAGTGGAAGAAGACCATCAGCTCTTTATTATCACCCAACTTGGGAAACTGATTCGCATCCCTGTGGAAAACATCCGGATCATTGGACGGGTAACCCAAGGCAACCGGTTGATCAGACTCAATGACAACGAAACGGTGATTGCTGTAGCCACCGTAATTGAGGAAGAAGAGGAGTCTGTTGATCAATCAACGGATGACTCGGAAACACCGGAATCGTCCGAATCCGAATCACAGGATTGATGGGGGCCTGAATCTATTGTTGAATCAATCAGGCTGATTTTTTAAACTCCCATTCTCCATCCGGAGAAACCACTAAAGTGAAGTTTCTCCGGAAGATTCCTTGCATATCTCACTAGGTTGAACTGGGGATCCGTCGTTCCTCCTTTAAGCCACAATCAGTGGCTCATTTTCTGCATTTCAAAATCCGAAATCTTTGAACCGCCGGCATTTTCAGCCATTGTCCGGCCGCAAAACCTGAGCTGATTCATGAAGCTGCTGATTCAATATCTCTTCCTATGCCTGACGGTCCTTGCTTTTGCAGGAGGCCAGGCCAGTGCTGCCAATTCCGGGCATATGCTGGACAACATCGAACTGATCCCTGGAGAAAAAACCTCCTACCTGACCCTCAAAGGATATTTTGAGCCGGAACTTTTCCAGGAAATCTCTATCCGTCCCGGAGAGTCAGCACAAGAAACCCTGGTGGTGATACCGAATGCCTTCATCAACAATCTTTTGATGCCGGACAGGGAGTTTGACCAATTCCCGGTGGGAAACATGATCCGTCAGATCGAACTTGAGGAAGACATCCGCCAGGAAGCAGGAAACCAGGTGAGTTTTCTCGTGAATCTGAAATTGAGTCTTGCCCAGGAGTTGGAGATCTCATTGGAGATTGAAAAATCCACACCCAGACAACTTACTTTTTCTCTGATTCCTTCGGGTAGATTGATTACCCCGGAGCCTGAAAAAACCGATGTGACGGATGTGCTGAATCAGACTCCCCCTGAAGAATCTGTTTTGTTGCACCCGGTATTTGCGATGCTTGCCTATCGACAACCGATCCGACTCAATGTTTCCGTGCTCAATGCTTCCCGTCATGTGGGAGGAGCTCAGCGGCTGGCGATTCTTCTTGAAAGACAACAACGCCGCAGGATCGAGCAACGGGTCGGGATGCGGCTTGAAGTGATCAACATTTCGTCAGTCCAGGAACAGATGATTCTGCCCAGGACAAAAATTTACTATCGGCCCAACATGCTTAAATCTGCTGTCACTCTGGCCGATATCATTCCCGGGGAACAGATTGTGGAACCAATGCCCTTGAACCGTGGAACCAAACCGACAACCGATGTGGAAATTTATGTGGGACAGAATTTCGAATAAACTGCTGACCCTCGGAGGTCTGCTTCTACTGGGACTGTTTTTACACGGAAATCTTCAGGCATTTCCGGAATATACTTCACGTGAAAATGCGATCCGTCTTGCCGACGTGCTGGACAAAGGGTTTTTCCGTGGTTCACGCATCACCTCGGTTTTTGTTAAGAATCGGGGGGAAGATGAATATTACCTGCAGGCGATCCTGGATGACGGATCCAGCAGGTTGTGGACCCTGGACAGCATCCACAACTGGTCCAAGAATGATGATCTGATCCTTTCGGGAAATCGGGCCCTGATTTTCCCGATTGCAGGCAGTACCGAATTCGACATTCTCTACAAAAATGAATTCTACCGAATGGTACTCCAGGCTTCGGCTTACCTAAAAACCTTCGGGCCCCATGACCCGATGGAGGGAAAGAACATTTTATTGGCCATCCGTAAATTTCGTATCATCGATTTCGGTGAGGAAGGCAGCTATTCCACCGATGAAATGGGACATCGTTACCGCTATGTACTGGAATTGGAAAACGGGATTCGTGAGTTCCTGACTTATCCTGATGCCTACCGACTTGTCCAGAAGCGGGCTTTCAGCAACCCATCTGATGGTCAGGTAGTGCATCGCAGACCATACCAGGTCAGAGAATTAGGCGAGGTAGCCAGGCACCTGGAAGATGAGCTACATAACATCTGGAGTTTCGGGGTAGAGGTCATTTTTGATCGCCCTGTGGATTTGGTGTCCTCGCAGTTCGGATACCAGATCGTGGAACAAAACCTGAGAGATCCGGAAACCGGGAAACGGCGGAACCAGTTTTTTGTCAATGTCATCTTTCCCAACACCATCAAAAATCGTGATGTGCCAGGTTTCCGTAATTTGGATTATCTGAGTTATGTCGAACTTGTTACCGATGTTGAGCATCAGATGCGGGTCATGCTCCGTGCCCAGGTCAATCCGGAAGTGCTCGAACTTCCGCCTCATGTGGAAGTCACAGACCGGAATTCGGTGATCGTTCATTTCTTCAGCGTCACCGATCAGAGTATTGCCAGACGCGAGGACTTCCTCCAGTCACAGTCAGGAATGACCATGGCAGGTGCTCTGATTTCCCCGGATGGTCCACAAACGCCGTTCGAACTGGAATACCTGAAGGCGGTGGAACTGATCCGCTCCGCACAGAGACAGCCTGATACCCACCTCAAGGTGGAAACGTATCTAGGCGCTATTGAAGCACTGCGGAAATCTTCCATGCAGGCAGAAAACGATGCCCAGATTACTCAGGCCCTCAAACAACGTGATGTGCTGCTCAAGGTACTTCCAGAGATGATCATCAGCAATAGTCAGATGACGATCCTCGCCCTTCAGCAATCCGGCCAGCAGGTGACGGAGGATAATCGGAAACAACTCCAATCCCAACTCAACTTCGCCCGTAAACACGCGGTGACCGAAGATCAATTGCAGAAAATCGAGTCCCTGCTCAATATTCTGAAATGACCCAAAAGGAGGCATTTGCCTGTTGCCTCCACTCCATGTTAATT
>LNZD02000140.1 GCA_001469005.2 SAR324 cluster bacterium lautmerah10 | reverse complement strand
TTTCTGTGCTCAGGGAATTGGGTTGGGATGATGAACGCATCAGCACCTTTCTCGAATCCGGAGCCTGCGGGGATATTCCTAAAGCGGATAGTAATAATTGAGAAAGAGGGAGCGGATCAGACTGGATTCCAACATCGGTCTGTTTCCGGAGCGGATCAACGCCAAATCCCAGCTTCGCGAAATCCTGAGATGCAGCATCAGGTTTTGAGTTGCAAAATAAACTGCTCCCCCACTTAGCTGGATTGCCGTTTCGGAACGGATTCCCGCAGAAGAGTCTTCGCCTGAAAGACCCGTTCGGCTTCCTTGCAGACCTGCTCCAAGCTGACCGTGGAGATCTCTCATCAACCTTGGATACCATGAAAAAGAGAAGGTGTTTTGGATACTTTCGATTCTCGTTCCGGAGTGTTGCTCAAAGCTGGTTGTTTTTCCGGAGTCGATGATGGAAACCTGCCTTTCATACTCGTAAGCGTATTCTTCCTGCAAAAGCCCGATCATGAATCCTATGCCATTCTGATCAGGCTGATTGCTGACAACTTCGGTCCCATTTCCAAGCGACAGATGAAGGTGCCGGAAACCGACTCCAAAAAAAACTCCCTGCCAACGGAGTCCGCTTCCCTTTTTCAAGAAAGAAGGCTCACGGAAGGCACTCCGGACTTCCGTCAGGCTGGATTCCGTCATGGAAGAAGCAGAAGGAGTCTCAGATTGGGCATGAGTTGTTACAGGGTGTGTAAGAAAAACCTGGATCACGATCAGGGAAAAGCAGTTTTTTAGGCAATGGGGATTAAGGAACCTTGCTTTTCTGATCCTTCTACCAAACTGAAATATGACGTCTTTTAGGGTTAAAGCATCTAACATCCTGGCAGGTTCCCCTTTCTTCATCTCCCGAGGATTTTGTGGAGTGGTTGATCAGGAAGGTCCGCAGCCCCGAGTTTGATGGTCAAAAGGAGACTACGTTCGACATATTCCTCTTCATTTCCTGAGCTGGTGAAAGTTTTGTCTCTTGATTCATTTAGATTTAAACGGATACCCCAACAATCGGGACGGTAATCGAGATTAACGTTAGCTGAACTGAGCCTTCTCTGGAATTCTGAACTCTGCGGATCGAGATCAACTGTTCCAGAATACCCGAGGGCGAGCCTGTCACTGAATTCCACCGTCTGCCCGAAGCCGAATGTTTTTCCCGCAGAGATTTCAGTTCCATAAGGATCTTCATAAGTTTCTTCGTTCTCTCGGAAGCTGACCATTGCTTTATTGTAGGCACTGACCCCGACCTGAACATTGGCGGAGTATTCCAGGATGCGTCTTTTCAAGTGATCGTATCGATTGAAATAACTGATTGAAAGCTGGGGGCCGGGTTGGACTTTGGCTTCCATTCTCAGTGGCAGTAGTGGTTTGCCGGGAGGTGTTTCATTTCCCTTTGGGGAAGGGCCTTTTGAAACAAAATCCGGATCCTGTTTGAGAAGGTCGTAATGTTGAATGAAATTGAGACTGGCCAGAGTCCAGGCAGGTCCTTCGCGACTGGGACGTTGGGTGATTCTCGATCCTGGAAGTACCACACCACGTTCCGCATAGGTCAATAATTCATCACGTTCCTTCGATGGCAGTTTTCTTCCAAGGAGCTCTTCAATCGATTCAATCAGATCCTTTTCAGAAGGATAAACCCGATCCTTCAGTGCCTCAAGACGCTGAACCAAAGCTGGACCAAATCTGGATTGTTTCAGACGGTTCAGGGATCGTCCGGTCAAGGCAGCAGGTTTTACCAGATAACGGCGTTTAGCCAAAAGTGTGTTTTCAATCCTCAATGTTGCAAGTTTCCGGGTTGAAACCACTCCACCAAAAGGAATGTCTGATGCGGATGTTTGTTTTACATCCTCGATGAAATCATATTGGAGACGAGGGACAATCTGATGCTTGAGACGGGTAAAGATTCCACTCGAACGGACGAACTGACGTGAAATGGTGGTGTTCAACTCGGCCTGTGCTTCATTGATTTCAAAACCGTATTCGTCTTCTGATCCTGCTTGAGTCGTGTTTCTGACCTGATATCGGGAAAAACGCCGCCCCAGACCAAGACTCCCTTTGGCGTAATCGGTCAGTGGGAAGTAATATTTGAGACGCTGTGTTGAAGTTGCCCCAATCCCATTCCAACCTTTTTCTCGGTAGTAACGGATGAGGTTCCCACTGACACTTACTGAGGCCGATTGCTGTCCTGATTTCCAGAAAACTTCGCCATACTGATAATTCAAAGCAGGAAGCTGTTGAACAGTGGTTTCTTCGTCGGTTTGCGGGTTCAGCAGCGCTTCTTCGATGAATTTCTCATGTTTTGAAACTGAAAGGGTTGTACTTCCTTTTTCAAATTGTCGATTGACCGAGGCAGAAAACTTATGGGCTGTCAGGCTGGGGTTTTTATTTCGCTCATATTCTTTTTCATACTGTCCATCACTGTAATTTGTGTTGCTGACAATCATCCGGCTTCGTTCATCAAGCCGTTGATTGTGATTGTAAACGAGTTTGAAACGTTCAGGATTTAATTCGGATTCAGAAATACTGTCTGCAGAGAGACTTCCGGATTCATTCTTGGGGTCACGTGCTTCTCTTTCAAAATATTTTTGGTATTGAAGTTGTCCGAACATTCCTGCTTCAAAGGCGTACTGGTATTCTCCATGAAGGCCGAATCCTCTCTTTTCCACCCACTCGTATTTCAGGGTCAAATCATGTTCAGGATCAAAATCCCAGAAGAAAGGGATTCCAATTCTGTAGCCTAGATCGAATTTTTCGGCGTTGCTTGTATCCTGGCCAAATTCGGGGGCAAGAAAACCGGGTTTTCGACTGCTTGTGGTGGGCCATGCCAGGAAAGGGAAATAAAAAACCGGAATCCCCTTGATTTTCAAAAAAGCATGTTGGCTTGAGCCAAAATTTTCATATCGATAATTAAATTGGTTTCCACTGATTTCCCAAATTGGATTCTTTGGATTACAGGTAGTGAAACTGCATTGGTTCAGAATCAATTGATTACCCCCTAACCACTGAACCTCTTCTGCAGTCATGTAAGCTTTATTGTCTGAGTCATAAATGATTGCGTTGTAAAAGACACCGGTCCGCTTTTCTAGATCCAACTCCAGCCGGTCCATAACCGCTAAAAGTTTTTCACGTTTAAAACGGACATATCCTTCTGCCACTGCAGAATTTTTCTCCGGGTCGAGACGAATCTCAGTTCCTTCCAGGGTCATGTCATCCCAACTGATCAATGCATCACGGTAAATGAAGTCTCCGGTTTCTGTATCATGAACATAACTGCGGGTTTCAATGTTCAAAGGGGCTTTGGAAAAGAGAGGACTGGTCCAAAAAGAAAAAAGAAGAGACGCTAACAAAACCCAAGTTTGAAACCAAAACCTTGAGATCTTGCTCTCAAAACTTCCTGAAGGAAGGAGTTTGAATAAAAACTTCACGGATTCTGGTTTTATGTTTGAAGATGCCTCAACTTTGAACCGGTTGAGGTCTGGATCTGGCAGGTTGGTCAGCAGACATGAATAAATATTAAAAAACAGCCTGCCGGGAAGTGCAATCTATTTGCCCGAAACCCTTCGTATTTCAGAAAATCACATGGAATTTGCATGGAAGTTTTTCAAGATTGGGTTCAACTTCCAAGTCTCACGATCAGCAAATCAATGAAAAAGAATCATTTTATTTTTTCTTCCTACTATCTACGCCGGTTGATGGTCGGACTGGTACTGATGCTTTTCGCACAAAATGTTTGGGCAGAGGAGAAAAGTATTTTTAATACTGAAAGCATCCGCAGCCAGCTTTTCAACCGCATGAAAGATCGCAAGGAGGAGCAAAAAGCACGAAAGATCAACCTCACCATCCTGCATGGTGTTTTCGGCAGGATGACCGATCCGGAAAGTATTTGGGTGAGAATCGACAGTCGGACCGAATTCCGGAAATGGACATACAAATTGTCCAAGCAGAGTCTGAATTTACCACGTCAGGAAGTGCGGGTATGGCTTAAATATGTTTCGCCTAGTCAGTCAGTCAGTTTCGGTAAGGAATATAACACCTGGTTTAAAAAGAAGGTGGTCTTCGAAATGAGCAAAATCTTTTATAACCGGAATGTACGAGTCGACTATGATTATTCAGAAAAACTCTACAGACTCCAGGGAGTGATTAGGTCTGGAGACACCAATCTCAATCTTTGGATGATCCGGAATGGCTGGTCCTATTACCTGCTTCCAGATGAAAAACCTGAAGAACATGAGGAATTGATTGCTGCGGAAAAAGAAGCCCGTGAAAAACAGGTTGGGCTCTGGAAAGAGGAACTGCAGCAGTAATCTTCAAAAAAAAAGCCCACTTTAATACAAACTTTTCAGTTCCGGATCGCCTCCTGCTCGCCTTTAGTGAGGCTGATTCCGTCGGCCATTTCCTCGAACCGGTCTCTTTTCCAACGAAAAGGACTGTCGATAATGGTTCCTGGTTCCTTTACCGATTCAAGAAGTTTCAGACTTTCCAACACGATTCGCTTCTGCTGGGCTTGGCGGAACGGTTCGCCCAGCGCATGACCATAGGGATATCGCAGATGATAGGCTCTCGGAGGTTTGACCGAAGCACAGATTTTCCTACTGATACAAAGACTGACAGTGGAAATCCCCCGGCTTTCGATTTCACGCTGGACCAGACCGACCGTCTGGTTGCAGAGGCCTCAGGAAGGAACAAGGAGGGCAATATCCGCCTGCATCTGCTGAATTCTTTCTGAGGCGCTAATCGCCGTTTCCCGGACCAAGGTATCGATCAAAGGTCCGTCGATATGCCCCATGAAGGAAATGAACTGATCGCTAAGGGAGCCCAGAATGCCTTCTTCGACAAGTCCGTGGAGAATCTGCCAGGGGAAGACAAGGTTAAGGTCTTGATCGGCATCTCGATGATCGTAATAATCATGGGTAATCATTAGTTCCTCCGGCTTCGCCTGACTGGGAATCATACGAAAACTTGGATCGCCATTGGAATCGGACATGTCAAAGGGAGTGTCGCTTTTGAGGTGGACCCCACCAGTTGTGACCAGAACAATCCGACTCTCTTCAATCGGCTTAGCCAGGGGGGTCCAAGGCACTTCGTCATTCTGGACGGCCTGGTATTTCCGCTGCCAGGATTCTTTGACAAAATCCATTTTGAACAATGCCAGCCCAAGCCGGTTTTTTAAACGCTTTATGAAAGGATGTGTGTGCAGATTCAAGAAAGACTTTTACGATTAAATGAATCGATCCAGCAAGCCGCGGAGAAAGCGAATCGAAGCTTGGATGAAATCCGGCTGGTGGCCATCAGTAAGACCAAACCTGTGGAGGCGGTTCGAGAAGCGTTCAAGGTTGGGCAATTGGTTTTTGGGGAAAACCGGGTACAGGAAGCCGTGGAAAAAATAGATGTCCTTCAGGATCTTTCTGGCCTGGAATGGCATCTGGTCGGGCATCTGCAAAAAAACAAGGCGCGTTTTTGCCCGGGACGATTTCAATGGATTCATTCTCTGGATTCCCTGGAATTGGCAAAAAGGCTTTCCCGGGCATGTCTTGAACAAAACACTTCGCTGAACGTGCTTATCCAGCTTAATCTTTCGGGCGAAGACAGCAAGTCTGGATTAGAGGACTGGGAGCAGTTGAGGCACCTTTCTGAGGAACTGATGAATCTGGAAAAACTTGAGCTCCGTGGATTGATGACCATGCCTGCACCGGATCAGGATGAAATTGAAACACGCAGGGTGTTTGCCCGATTGAGGGAAATGCAGGAACGGTTAAAGTCGGAACTCAATGCTCCACAAATCGATCAGCTTTCGATGGGGATGACTTCCGATTACTCCTGGGCAATCTTGGAAGGGGCGACCATGATCCGGGTTGGGAGCGCGATCTTTGGAGCTCGACAGTGATGATTGGGGAACCTTGTCGAAGAAGGGATCAATCTGCTTTGTTGAAATTACTCTGACCTGGTTCTGTTTGGTGATCATAAAGATGAACCCTAATTGGTAAATCCTCTGGCTCTTTTCCAAAGTCACCCAGGAGGAGATCTTGTTCATGCCGCATGCCGATTCTGCGCATGACAGCCTGGGAGCGTGAATGATCCCGGTGAGAAACGGATCTTAGTTGGGTGATGCCAAGCTCGTTGATGGCATAGTCCAGGACAACTTTAGCTGCCTCGGTGGCATAACCTTGACCCCAACAGGATTCATCGAGCCACCAGCCGATTTCCAGAAAACCGGGTGGTTCAAAAGGAGCAATCCCGCAAAATCCGATCAACTCCTCTTTTTGTTGAAGTTCGATGACCCATAGGCAATGTCCCATTTGTTTTTGGAGCCTCTGCTGGCGTTCGATGAACTTCCGAATCCGATGGTCATCCCATAGTTTTCCGT
>LNZD02000139.1 GCA_001469005.2 SAR324 cluster bacterium lautmerah10 | reverse complement strand
GGAAAAAACAGAAGATGGAACCTCCATTACTCTCCATTGGGAAGACGGATTTCAGTCCCGCTTCCATGCCCAATGGTTGCGTTACAATTCCCTAGATCCCGAGACACGCTCCCCGCATAACGGACAGAGACTGATCAGCCTGCTGGACATCCCCCAGGATATTTTTTTGGAGGAAGAAGAGATTCAACTGGACGGAAGCCTTCGTCTGGTTTTTTCCCATGATGGTCATGAAACCCTTTTCCCAGGAAAATGGCTAAGGGAACATGTTTATGATCAATCAAAAATCAGGGAAAAGGGATGGTGTGACGAGGCAATTACGTTGTGGGATGGTCAGTTCGAAGCTTCATCGACCCTGATGCCTTATTCAAAAATCTGCAGTGAACCACAATCTCAGGCAGCGTGGCTTAGAATGGTGCGCGACTATGGTTTCGCACTGACTGAAGGAGTCCCTCTTCACAATGGTGCTGTTACAGAAATGGTGAAGCTTTTCGGTTTTGTCCGGGAAACCGAATACGGGCGCTGGTTTGAAGTCCGCTCTGAAGCCAATCCGATCAATCTTGCTTACACCAATCAGGGACTCCAGGGTCACACGGACAATCCTTACCGGGATCCGGTTCCAACCCTTCAACTGCTGGCATGTCTTGAAAATGAAGCTGAAGGCGGTGAGTCGATCCTCATCGACGGATTTAAAATCGTTCAGATTTTAAAAGAAGAAGACCCGGAGGCTTTCAGACTTCTCAGTGAATATTGTGCACGTTTTGAATTTACAGGAAAAAACGGAGTCTTCCTAAAAAGTAAACGACCTGTCATTGAACTGAAACCGGATGGAGAATTGGCATGTGTCCGATTCAACAACCGATCAACCGCTCCACTGACCGATGTTCCATACGAAAAAGTTCAGGAATATTTGTGCGCCTACCGAAGATTGATGGAAATGGTTGAAAACCCTGAATTCCAGGTCAGATTCCGATTGAACCCCGGAGCACTCCTGATCCTCGACAATACCAGAGTGCTTCATGCACGCAGTTCCTTCTCCTCTGCCGGTTCACGTTGGCTTCAAGGCTGCTATGCCGACCGTGACGGATTGCTTTCCACCCTCGAAGCTTTGGAACAAAAAATCGCCTTGGACCCGTCCAAATAAGATCGGACCAGAATTGATGCAAGGCACTCAGTTTTTTTTACCAGTGAAACTTCTTGACGGATGATTTTTTAAGGGACCGAAAATTTGTTTTTTTCCAGCCACTAGGATATTTTGTGATGGCCCACACTCTGACAGTCATGGGGATTGTCCATTAATCGAACCTATTCATTCAGGATCAAAATGTTAAAAAAATTAACCCTGCTGTTGGTGGGGATAGGGATGGGTTTTGCCCAATTTACCTGGGCGGCAGGTAATCCAGAAAAGGGCAAAGCACTTTACGCAGTCTGTGTTGCTTGCCACGGCACAGATGGGGCAGGAAACAAGGCGCTCAATTCGCCGCGAATTGCCGGTCAGGAAATCTGGTATCTCGAACGCCAGCTGAAAAACTTCAAAACCGGGGTCCGTGGTGCCAACAGTAAAGATGTCTACGGGATGCAAATGCGGCCGATGGCGATGACGTTACCCAGCGATCAGGCCATTGCAGATGTGGCTGCCTATGTGAACGGACTGAAAGCCAAACCGCCTGTCGCCAAAATCAAAGGGGACATGTCTGCAGGGAAGGCTGCCTACATGATTTGCCAGACCTGTCATGGTGCCAAAGGAGAAGGCAACAAAGCTTTGAATGCGCCAAAATTGATTAATCAGCAGGATTGGTACATGGTGCGTCAGCTCAAAGGTTTTAAAGAAGGTCTCCGGGGAACTCATCCCAAGGATGTTTACGGAATGCAGATGCGCCCGATGTCGATGACCCTTGCCGATGATGAGGCCATCAATAATGTCGTCAGCTACATTGTGACTTTCAAATAATTTTTATCAGGGAGATTACATCTCCCCTTTTCTCCTTCTTCTTGCTTTTCTCTGCGACTTAAAGTTAAGGTTGCATGCCTCTTGTCATGGTAACGATTCCTGACAAGAGAAAAATTAACAATTCCTCATAATTCTTCAGAACTCTTCTACTTGTCTCTGAACTGCCTTTATGCGTTTGTATTTAGAAAAACGTGATCACATCAAAGCGTTCAGTCGTTTCCCCGTTTTAACCATAGCCTTATTATTAGCAATTTTTATGAGTTTCCTGGTTCTATGGTCGGTAGGAGTCAATCCATTTGAGGCTTATTTGATCGTAGGAGAGGAAATATTCCTTACAGATTATGGATGGCAGGACCTACTGGTCAAAATCACTCCTTTGCTCTTGACTGGGGCTGCGGTCGCATTAGCAGCACAAATGAAACTCTGGAATATAGGAGCAGAAGGTCAATTCCACATGGGAACTTTTGCTGTAACGTGGGGAGCATTGAATTTTGGACATTTGAATACATTTTCATTGATTCCCTTTTTGCTTATTCTTTCAATCATTGGAGGGGGGTTATGGGGTTGTATCCCGGGAGTCCTCAAATCACGTTTTGGAGTCAATGAAATCATTACTTCGCTCTTACTCAATTATGTTGCAGCCGCATGGGTAGATTATCACCTTTTTGGAGATTGGAGGGACCCTGCAAGCAACAACTTCCCCATCACTCCAGGATTTTCAGAAAGTGCACGGTTGCCCAATTATTTTGATTCAGATGTTCATGCAGGTCTATTACTCGCCTTGTTTGTCATTCTTGTTTTGACGTTTCTGTTAAAGAAAACCCGTATTGGAATGAAAATACAATTAGCTGGTGACAATTTGGATGCTGCACGTTATTCAGGAATTTCAATTGGTATGCTTACATTGATCATCTTTGCTGTAAGCGGAGCAATTGCAGGAATGGCAGGATTTAGTGAAGTTTCTGGTGTGCATTACCGTCTTCAACAAAATATCTCCCTAGGTTATGGATACACTGGAATCATCGTTGCGTGGCTCGCTCGTAATCATCCTTTGGGTATACTTCTCAGCAGTTTTCTGATGGCCGTTATTTTTGTCTCCGCAGAAATCCTACAAATTGAATATGGATTACCCATTTCAGTTGTTTTCCTATATCAGGGAATCATCCTGTTTACGGTACTAGGATCAGAAATATTCGTTGAGTATCGACTCCGTTTACAGAAAATCGTTTAAATCATGGAATTCCTTGTTCAACTTCTTATTGCTGCTGTAGAGATGGGGACACCTCTCCTTTTGGCAACATTGGGGGGTGTGATCAGTGAACGTGCAGGGGTCATCAATCTGGGAATGGAGGGATTGATGCTGGTGGGAGCATTAACCGCATTTGTTGTTATGCTCCATACTGGTTCTCCCATCCTTGCTGTTGCTCTTGCCGCAATTGCAGGAGGGCTGGTAACGATGCTCCATGGACTGGTATGTCTGATGTTGAGAGCAAATCAAATTGCATCAGGATTGGCATTAACCCTTTTTGGCACTGGTTTAAGTGGGCTCTTTGGAAGTTCCTTGGTAGGAAAAACCTTTAACCCCATAGAGGATATCCCCATCCCATTCCTTCATAAAATTCCTTTAATTGGAGAAGCTTTTTTCAATCAGGACATATTGGTTTATTTTTCCTACTTCTGCGCTGTCTTAACCTGGTGGGTGCTGTTTCGAACCAGACTGGGGCTCAACATCCGGTCCATGGGTGAAGCCCCAGAAGTATGTGATTCTCTGGGGCTTTCTGTCCTGGCTTATCGTTTTTGGAGTCTGGTTGTGGGAGGTGGGTTGATAGGTATTGGTGGAGCCTATTTCTCTATAGCAATGAACCCTTATTGGGTTGATTTTATTACTGCTGGTCGGGGTTGGATTGCAGTGGCACTTGTTATTTTTGCCTTATGGCATCCGCTTAAAGCAATGGCTGGAGCCTACCTGTTTGGGTTGGCTTTGGCTCTTGAATTGAGACTTCAAACTCTGGGATTGAATGTCTCCCCATACATTCTCAAGATGATGCCCTATTTTCTCACGATTTTAGTGCTAACCGTCGTAACGATCAAAAATGCCCGGCGTGATATCAAGGTGATGCCCGCCGCCCTAGGCCAGGTTTTTTTTCGGGGTTTAAAAAATTAATCTGGAAAAATTCGCGGATCATAGTACAAATATGTTTCGTTTAGATGAGTTAACTTTCAATCAATTGATGAAGGAGTCCCATGCATAAAATTCATAGATTTTTTTTAGCGGCTTTCGCAGCAACTTTTTTCCTCTTCGGAAGCCAAGCCTCAATGGCCTCAAAGCCTTCTATTGGCTTTGTTTTAGTTGGCCCTCACAATGATGGGGGATGGTCCATGCGTCATTATCAGGGATTTAAATCCCTTGAGAAACATGGATATGAATCTGAGTACGCTGAAATGGTACCCGAAGCAGATTCAGAAAGAGTTTTTCGTAAACTTGCACGAAAACATGATGTTGTTTTTGGCACATCATTCGGTTACATGGACCCGATGGTTGCTG
Source organism: SAR324 cluster bacterium lautmerah10 (assembly GCA_001469005.2). GTDB lineage: Bacteria > SAR324 > SAR324 > SAR324 > NAC60-12 > UBA1014. The sequence continues at coordinate 12,603 of LNZD02000139.1, read as the reverse complement.
CAGCAAGCAAGGACAAATCAAACACCATTTTCATGCATGGAACCGGATATAAAGTCATTGATGGGAAGCTGGACAATTATAACTGCAGGTTGTACCAAGCACGTTATTTGACGGGTGTAGCAGCGGGTATGCTGACCAAAACCAATAAAATAGGTTTTGTCGGTTCTCACCCAATTCCTGAAATTGTTTCCAACATCAATGCCGCAACCTTGGGAGCCCAGTCCGTCAATCCAAACATTGAAGTGAACGTGATCTGGATTAACTCCTGGTTTGATCCACCCAAGGATATGGATGCAGCGAAAACTGTAAAAGAATGGGGAGCTGATGTTCTTTTTACCACAACCGATTCACCCAATGTTGTCACCTTGGCTCAAAAAGAATCAACGCCTGCAAAACCCCTGTGGTCGATGGGAAATGACGCTCCCATGAATTCATTTGGACCAGACCGATATGCAACAGGAGCAATGTTCAATTGGAATCTTTTCTATAAATCGGTGATGGACAGTGTTGCAGCAGGAACCTGGAAGGTGAATCGTTCTTTCTGGGGATTAAAAGAAAATTGTGTAGGTCTTTCTCCTTGGGGACCGAATGTTCCAGGAGAAGTCGTCAATAAAGTTGAGACAGTCAAAATGAACTGGATCAATGATGAGATGGACGACGATTTCCCTTTCTCAGCAGGTTTCACTAAACAAGACGGAACCGTGGTTAAGGCTGGTGAAGTAGGAAGACAAGGGATCGAAACGATGCAGTATTGGGTCAAAGGTGTGATTTCTGATTTTCCAGTGAAATAACACTTATCAAAAACCTACCCAGGCGGGCATGTCCGATGCCCGCCGTTTGTTCTATTCTGAACTCCCTCTTTGATTCAAGAAAAACATAATCCTTCTTGATTGAAGAATTTCCCTTCATTGTTCTTCATCCCATGTAATGGGGGGATTCCAGGCATGACGATAAATTGTGGTAATTTCTTAAAACGATTGATCCAGCTTCGTGCAGCAGGATAGTCATTGAGGGAAATCCCTCCTTCTTCTGCCAAAGCAACATAGGGAAAACAAGCTATGTCGGCAATAGTGGGTCTGTTCAGAACCAACCAGTCCTTTCCCACGATTTTGTTTTCAACCAGATGATCGTCAAGCAGTCTTAAATTTTGATGCCCCTTCTTGCGGGCTTGTTCGATGTTCAATTTAAAACCAAGCTTATCATGAAGCCTTGCAGCAGAACACGAACCAGTGATTGAATCAGCAAAGGCGAGCCACTGGGTGATTCTTCCCTGAAGTTTTGGATCTTTAGGGTACCATGCTTCTGTTGAATCATATTTTGCTGCCAGATAAACCAAAATGGCCTGAGCATCTGGAAGGACAAAACCATCATCCATCAGTACTGGAATTTGTCCCAAAGGATTCAACTCTAAAAATTCGGTTTGTTTATGTTCAAATCCTGGGAAGAAATCTATGGGGATCAATTCATGATCCAATTGAAGGAAACTTAAGAACAAGCGAACTTTGTAACAATTCCCTGAGAGAATATAGTCATACAAGTACAAACCTTTTTGAGTATTTGGTTTTGACGACATCACGACCTAAGTTTCTTGATCCGTTCCAAACTGCAAACCCTTTTGCTTGAGCCACTTACGAAATTGCAATTGTGTTTTATCAGCCTTGATTGAACGTTCAGCTCCGTCGTAGAGTGGAACCCCCACGGGAAGCTGATTTTCGAGAATGATGATATCCTGGAAAAAAATCATTTGCTGGAAATGAATCAAATCGGTTTCAGTGTTTTGAGAATCGAAAACCAGCATAAATGCATAGACTCGACAGAGGTTTTCTTCTAGAGGTTGAGCAAAAAGACCAATGATATCCCATTCTTCAGGTTTTTCAGGACAGGTTTTATACAAGACGGTATTGAAGGGAGAAACTACACGATACATGTATTCCACAGCCTTTCCTCCTGTTGCGGAAAGCATCGCCTTGTCTTGATGAAAACTAATGTCATCTGCCCAAACTTCGTCTACATCAATTCTTATCTCTGCTTTGTAATCTTTGACTTCGGTTAAAGGCTCACTTCCCAGGAAATCAGTATGGACATAAGGAAAATGTCCAATATCAAGAAAGTTCTCTACTACACGTAAGGCTGATGCTTTGACCATCACTCCACCGCAACCTACATACTTCCGATCTATTTGTTGAAACTCGGGAATATCAAAGAGTTCACGTTTTGGTTTGCCTAAAGTCGTCCAAACATGCCCAAATTTTTCCTGGACGGGACAACTTCGAAGAGTTTCTCCAAGTTCAGAAATTTCATGAACTTTGATGTCACCATTCTTGTGTCGTTCAGCAACCAGACTTTGACCCAGTAATCGGGTTTGTTTAGGTTGACCCTTGAGGAAGTCATCAATTCTACCAATGACCTGCCAATCATTGATTGCAACTGGATCTGTTGTCTTGGTCATGGATTCTGAAATTTTCTGAAATCTAAACTTGAAATCATTGTTATGAATGAAACAGGAACATCTTCAAAATACCTGTTCCAATTGATTACGAAGTTTCTTGGACCATTGTGCATAGGCCAATTTGAGAGAGATTGGATCAGAAGACCAGTTTTCAGGAGCAAGAAGAAGATGAAGAGCCGTTTTTTGAGAATCGATCTTTTGTAATGCGAACAGTAGAACGTCAGCAGTCCCTTCAGATTCGCAGTTGAATTCAACGAAATCTGGTTGAATTTCTCTGAATTGGTAAGAAGCCAACGTCCGATTCTCATCATCTTCCCACAAAAAAACTGATTCAGTTTCTCGAATGAGCCTCATGTTTGAAATACTGCGAAGCCTTCTACTCATTATCCTAGAGGGTGGGAAAGGAATGGAAGCCAATCTATTGAAAATATTTTCTGCTGAACAGTAAATGATCATACTGCGAACAGGTTGGAAATCCATGGAATCTCTTACATGTGATTCCAGACCTCTTATATCCTTATGCTCGAAATCCAGAGGAGCTACCCAAATGAGTCCTAAAAATTCAACGCAACGATGAGTATGAGCTTTGAGAGACTTAGGAGGAGTAGAATCCGGGATGGAAGGAGTATATACACATTGGCCATCTCCTCCGAATTGCCATCCATGATAGAGACAAGCTAACTGATTTCCTCGAACAAAACCCAAAGAAAGTCTGGTACCACGATGAGGACATCGGTTATCCCAGGCGTGCGCTTGACCTTTATGATCTCTCCAAATAACCAGTTCCAATTCTTCTATAATGACAATGTTTATTTGCCCTTTTTCTAAATCCTGGGAAAAACCTACGGCTACCCAATTTTTTGGAAGTACTGGTTTTTGAATCAATGGGATAGATAGTGGTAATGTTTTAATTTATCTAAAACTTTTTGAGGTTTAGGTAGAAAAGTGAGATTTATGAATTTTAGTTGGAATCACTCATTCCGGTCATCAAACGTCCTAAGAGTTCTAGAGAAGCCTCATCACGTTTAAGAATACGAACGAATTTTCCACGAAAAATCACTGCTATTCGGTCTGCCAATTCCATGAGTTCGTCGAGGTCCTCTGATATCCACAATACGGCTAATCCCTGATTTTTTGCTTGGATGATTTGATTCCTGATAAAACTGGTTGCATGAATATCCAATCCCCGTGTTGGTTGACAGGCCAATAATAACTTAAGAGGCCTTGAACATTCTCTGGCAAGAATAACTTTCTGCATGTTTCCTCCAGAAAGTGAACCTACCTTTGCTTTTTCTGAAGGAGCACGGACATCAAATTTCTGCATTTGGCTCTTGCCAAATTGCATGATGTTTTTTTGCTTTAATATTCCTGATTGGAAAAAATCCCGGTTATAAAGATCTCGGAGCATAAAATTGTAGGCAATTGAAAGCTGAGGAGAGACGCCAAAACGTTTTCGGTCTTCAGGGATATAACCGACCCCTCTTTCTATCATTTGATTGACATCAGGTCTCTTAAGCGTTTGGTCGAGGAATTGATAGGACCCCTGGTCAAAATCCCTCATTCCACATAGGACCTCAGCAAGTTCAACCTGACCGTTTCCTGAGACCCCAGCTACTCCAAGGATTTCTTTTTCTTTCAGTTGAAAGGAGATACCGTTGAGGATTTTGTTACCACGATTATTATGGGCATGGATATCGGAAAGGACGGCAACTTCCCTATTTCCAGTGGTATGATTGCCTTTCTCTTCTAAAGATATTTTTTTTGCAATGACATCATTTGTAAATTCATTGGGAGTTTCATTCTTTGACGGAGGCCTCTTTTTTCCAAGCATCAAATTTGAAAGAATTTCTGCACTCAATTCTTGATTTAAATAAGTCCCCATGGATTTACCGCGATGAAGAACGGTTATCCTCTGTGAAAGATCCAGAACCTCTTTCATTTTATGTGAAATGAAGATGATCGAATGGTTTTGATCCGCCAGTCTCCTGATGATTTTATATAAAGCTTCCGATTCCTGTGGAGTTAAAACTGCTGTAGGTTCATCAAGGATTAATATTTTTGCACCACGGTAGATCACCTTGATGATTTCAACTCTTTGTTGTTCACCTATAGATAATTCTCGTATTTTCTTATCTGGATCAACATGGAGGTCGTATCGCTCACAAATTTCATGTATGTCTTTCTTGACATCCTCAATATTCAGCCTGCCCAAACCTTTCAATCCCAAAGTAATATTTTCTGCGACTGAATGATTGGGAATCAACATGAAATGCTGGAAAACCATTCCAATTCCATGATCAATGGAATCTCGTGGATTCGAGAAATTTATTTTTTCTCCGTATAATGAAATAGTGCCTTCGTCGGGTTGATAAATACCATCGATGATGCTCATCAAAGTGGATTTTCCTGCACCATTTTCTCCAAGAATAGTGTGGACTTCACCTTCAAGTAAATCAAAGTTGATATCATCATTTGCCAACACTCCAGGAAACTGCTTAGTGATTCCTCTCAGAGAAAGAACCGTTTTTTCTTGAGTCAAAGGCATTCAGACCGGTGCGATTTGATGAATGAAAATTAAGGATTTACAAATTTTCCATATAACTTAAACAATTCTGCAAGTTTTGAATCCACTAATGAATAGGGCCAATGAATAAATCCATAATTTTTGAGAAGTGAAAATTTCAATTTCATACCAATGGAAAGCCTTCTTGGCAGTAGCGCTTTCCATTTTTACGATGGTGATGAGTATGAACATCACGATCCTGGCCCTTCCGCTGATTGCCCGTGATTTTGCCGTCACCCTGCGTGAAGTTTCCTGGGTGGTGATTGCCTTTTCCTTAACCGTGACAGCCCTGCTGCTTCCGATGGGCAGGCTTTCGGACCTGATCGGCAGGAAGAAAACGCTTCTTTCAGGAATCACCTTTTTTATCATCGGTTCGATGATCTGTTATTTTGCTGGTAGTTTCTCCATGCTGATTCTGGGACGGGTGGTGATGGGACTTGGGGCTTCTTTGGGACAGGGGGTTGGAACAGCGATCGTGGTTTCGGTCTTTCCACAAAAAGAACGTGGAAAAGCGATCGGATCCCATACCACCGCAGTCGCCATTGGAGCAGCAGGAGGACCGGTTCTGGCAGGTGTGCTGCTTCAATTTTTTTCATGGCAGGTTATTTTTCTGGTTGTTGCGTTCCCAGCAGTTCTTGCATTTTTTTGGGGGCTCCTGATTTTGGATGACGAAAGGATAGGTTCGTTCCAGTCAGAAGATAGGGTGTTTGATTGGAGCGGCGCCGTTCTCACAATCCTGCTGATGCTTTTCTTTGTCACCACGCTGAACAGCCCTTTCCCTTCAGACTATGATTTCTGGGTTTTTCTGCTGGGAATCCCCGGAAGCATCATCCTTTTAATAACATTCATTTTTTTGCAGCTCAGAACCCCTTCACCTCTGCTCGATTTAAAACTCTTTTCCAACAGGATTTTCAGCTATTCGTCACTGACCCGCTTTCTAGGGTTCACCAGCCGTTCCGGGGGAATGTTGTTATTGCCCGTATTTCTCTTAAACATCCGTGGATTGGATGAATTCACGATCGGACTTTTGATGTTTTCAGGTGCGCTCGGGATGGGGATCGGCGCCCAGAGTGGAGGCAGGCTTTCTGATATTTTCGGACGCAGAAGGTTTGTGATTTTCGGCTTCGTGCTGGCAGTATTGAACAGCATGCTGATGGCCTGGTATCACCAGGAAACACCTTTGCTGCTGATCGTGCTGACCCTGTTTGTGAATGGCATCTCGATGGGGCTCTGGTCCACGCCGAATCAAGTCATCACGGTGAATGCCACTCCAAAATCAAAATTTGGACCGGTAGGGGCACTGATCAACTTAACCCGCAATACCGGAAATGTAACAGGGCAGGCGATAGCCACCGCTGTCATTGCAGCGGTGCTTGGATTTCAGGGATTCGATATTGAATTGTCCCAGGTGGGGATCATGGAGGGTTCTGTGGAAGCGTTTACTCATGCCTGGAGGGCTGCTTACCTGGCCATCATTTGCGTTCTCTGCCTTGCCATTTTCACTGCTTTCCAAACCCGTTCTATTCCCTCAAAAAACTAGAAAGAAAACTGATTTTCTCCTAGTTGTTTTTTACCCCCAGGATTTCCGCAACATCCCGTTTGGTTCCCTGGCAGATCTGTTCGATTGGCAAATCATTCGGGTCGTCTCCAAAGGGGTCTTCGATTTCGAGTCCAATTTCTTCTATGCCTACAAAAGCATAGACCGCGAAGAACATTCCAATCAGGGTTAGGTAATCAAATTTCGGGATCAGGACCAATGGGAGTGTTCCTAAATAAATCATCATGAACACTTTGAGCTGATTGACATAGGCAAAAGGAAGCGGAGTGAAACGGATTCTGGCCCTAAGCACACCTTGCAAATCATCAAGACTTGAATTGAAACTTCCGAATTCCGGAGGCGCCATCCATTTTTGGTCAATGCAGGAACGGAGTCTTTTTCCAAGAATACATAGAATCCCATTAGGGGGGCTCGAAAAGTTTTCTAATTCTTCCCGGTTGGCGGTTGAAAGACCTTTCAGTTCTTTTTGAGTGATACCATCCCTAAGATGTTCTTTAACACATAAAACATAGGCCCCAATAAGGCTCGATATTTCAGTTCTGAATCCCTGTTCAGAATCTGGTATTACTGAATTGGATTTTACAGCAAGATTTCTGGCTGTTATTCCCAAAGCTCCTAATTGTTTTCGTCCTTCCCAATAACGGTCGTAAGAAGAGTTCGTCCGCATGACCAAAAGAAATACTAGTGCAACTCCAAGAAAAGTGTGCAGTTGACCTCCCAATTCAAATTGTAATTCAAAGAATTTGAATACAAAAAGAAGTGATCCTGTCCATAATAACATCCAAACCATGTAACTTAAGACAGATGGGAGAATTGTTCCCTGATAAGATAAAATGACCTTTAGACGATTGCTGGCATCATAACTAATCATTTTTTTGTACCTTGATGAATTAGATTGATTGAAATAATGATTATTGTTTGAAGTGACTCAACCCAAACACTCTTCCTGAGATTTTCATAACGTAATGGATCGCTCCTATTCGCAAAGCAAATCCCATGCATTTTTAAGGGTTCCAGGGGTATCTTGAGATTTTTTCACTGGTCCAGGTCATGCATCTCTAAGGGTTGGAGAATGAACCTGCTTTGATGAAGCAGTTTTAGAAATTATCATCGCATTATGAAAACGCGTTTTTTTCTACTGATCTACATCCCGGTTCTGCTGATCGTTTCTACCATCGGCATCTGGTTCTTTGAGTATGTACTAACTGGGAATCCCGACAGTGCCTTCAACAACCTCTTCAGCAGCCTCTGGTGGACCGTCCAGACGGTGACCACCTTGGGGTACGGGGACCTCACTCCAATCACTCTCGGAGGACAACTTTTCAGCATCCTGGTTGTGGCTGCGGGGTTACTTCAACTTGCCCTGATCATCTCATTGGTTTCAGACCGCTTGGTCAGCTTTCGTGGAGCGAAAGAGCGAGGATTGGCAGAAGTCCAGATGCAGAATCACATTCTGGTCTGTTCGGATGACATCGTTTTCATCCACAAAATCCTTGAGGAAAACCGCTCTTTTGTCAGTCAGCAACGATTGGTTTTAGTTTGTCCGTTTGACAAGCATCCGATGGAGAGTGACCCGTTTTTTCAGCAAATTCCATGGGTTTCCGGAGATGCCTACCGTTACCGGATTTTACAGAAAGCAAATGCTCAGAAAGCGTTCATCGCTTATGTCTGTCTTAAAGATGACAGTCACTCGCTGATGACCGTGATGCAGATCGAGCAGTTGACCAATGGGGAAGCGGTAACGATGGTTCAATACCAGGGTCTTGAAAAGCAGCAGCTTTTTGAGGATGTGGGCTGCGACCATGCAGTCAATCCTTACCAACTGCAGGTCCCGATGATGGTCAGTGCCTATACTTCCAGAGGTTCTTCCTGGTGGATTCTTCAATTGATCCTGCAAGGTGATTACACACGATATGGAAGCATCTACCAAAAAGGCACGCCGTCACTTGAAAACCATGAATTGTCTCATGATGACGTTGGCAAGAGTTGGCTCGAACTGACAGAAGAATGGAAGCGTCACAAACAGATGCTTCCTATGGGCCTGATGGAGGGAAACACTGTGAGAATCAATCCTGAGGCGGATTTCACCCTTTTTGAGGAATTGAGGGTGCTCGCTCTGGTTCCTCCCAAAGAAAGGCCTGAGGGTGACGACACCACCGATTCCATCGACTATCAGGGTGACGCGGAAGTGGAAGTCTCTGGAAACATCCTGATCTGTTCTGACAATCCCGTATTTCTCGAGTCCATTCTGCGTGAGCTTTCCTACCTTGAAAACCTTGCTGAAATCGTAGTGATTTCCGAAGTTGATCCAGAAGAAGTGAACCAGGGAAGGCTTGAGGTAGATTGGATCCGGGAGTGTTCCTATTCCTTAGAAGCCTTCAAGCTGGCACAAGCCTCCGATGCGAATGTGGCTTTTGTCGATCATGAACATGATGGGTTAACCCTGATTGCGGTATTGGAACTGGAACGCATCTCCGGAGGCACGATCTTTACCGTGGCTAGTTATCGTGAGGATGATTTTGACCAACAGTTAATCAAAGCGGGTTGTGACTTCTGTATCAACACCCGTGAATTGACAGCACCCTTGCTCTCTCAAACTTCGGCCCATCCGGGAACAGGAGTTTTGATCGAGAGCATCATTTCCGGACAACCACCAAGTGAACGGATTTTTTCCAGGCAATTCAACAAGAAATGGGTGCCAAGAACTTGGATTGAAACCCTTCTCGAACTGAAAAAAGAATATTCCTATCTTCCTTTGGGACTGATCAGGGCCTATGACCGGAGAATGCTTTGCAACCCCAACAATGATGTGATGGTTGAACCGGGAGACACTTTGCTGTTCATGGCCAAATCTGAAGAGGAACGTGATCTCGAAATATTCCTTCCGGGCAGGTTTGCACTGCATGATCCGAATCGTAAAGAAGAACTTGACGACCGACAAGCAGCTTTGCTGGCCGAAGCAGAGGAACTTTTCAAACAAGGGGTACTGCTTTCCAGAAAAAAGGATGGAGCCCAGGAGGCGTACCAACTTTTTCATGAAGCAGCCATTAAGGGCTTTTCAAGAGCGAAGTACAATTTGGGAATTCTCAATTTTCACGGAAAAGGAGTCCCCAGAAATGTAGATGAAGCCTACTACTGGTTTCAAGAAGCCGCGGTTGAAGGCAATGAGCCTGCACGAAAAGCCCTGGATTCCATCAAAACCCTGCGTGAAAGTGAGGAGCAGTTCAAAAACTCGGAGAAAGAACTGAACATGGTCCAGATGGATCATCTGACCGAAGATCAGCGTTTTTGGTATGCGAAGGCAATAACCAAAATCATCCTTGCCGACGGTCGAATCGATCTCTATGAGAGGGTTTATCTGCATGGTGCCATCCATATTTTGGAAGACCCGGATCATGTCCGAGAAATTGAAGAATCGATTCTCCTCAAGCGGGAAATCAACCTCGGAAATGTCTTTGGACTCTCGGATAAAGATCAGGAACGCATCCTCAATGAACTGGTCGAAATTGCAACCGTCGACCGCGATTTTGATATTGAAGAACAGGAAATGCTCCGTGAAATCGGGAATGCGATGGGATCTTCAAGAAAATCCATCCAGAAAACCATCGATCAGGGTTTGGAGAAGGTACGGCAATACCAAAAGCGCTGAATCGCCCTGTAAAATTCAATCCACCTGCCTCTAAATTCCATGGCTTCTTCACTGGACCAGGAGCGAATCGAATTTGAATCCCATGCGGGTCAAATGTCCCTCGAGCAATTAACTGAGAGTCTCAAAGCCAATGAAAAACTGATTCAGCTTTTTGAACTACAAAAAGGAGCCATTCCCCAGGTTCTTGAGATGATGCAAACCGTGCTGAAGCAGGAATTGGAAAAAAAGCAGTCCCTGAATTAAATCTTCTGGATTACTCCCACTCTTTTAAAAATTTGATCATTCGACAACGCTTGTATTGTTAGAAGCGAACCTGCATGATTCTCTTCAGCAGACAGGAATAATTCCGGACATTCTGTTGAGATGGCATTCAGGAAATTACAAAATAATCTGAAATCTTTTTGTATCATTATCCTGGGTCTGTCATCTTTCGAGGCTTTTGCGATTCCCCCCGTTCCTGAATGGGTGCAGACCCGTTGGGTCAACACCTCGCAAAGTAAGAAAGTCCAGGAAGTGACCGACCCTTCCCTTTTATATCATGACCCGAAATGTGCTCCTTTTTTATGTATCAGACAGAAAAAAAGGCGGAAGATCACCTGGAATCCTGAAGAAATGCGAGTCTCGAATCAGGGGATTCAGGCGATCGCCCGAAGAAATTACAGACTCAGGGAGGAGGTTCGGATGCGTTGGCTTAAGAAGGATTGAAATAAAATACAGCGACCGAAATAAGTTTAGGAGACAGGCTCCTTCTCAGTTCAACCAGCCCTCAAAGTCAAAATCAATATTTCGTTGAAGAACGTCCACACGAATAAGTTTTAACTTCAGTCTTTGTCCAATTCGGATCAAACGCCCCTGCCTTCTCCCTGAAAGATAAAGACGTTCCTTGTCAAAAAAGTAACGGTCATCATTGAGGGTTTCCAAGGGGACATTCCACTCCAGGGTATGGGGTTCCAGTTCCACTCGAATCTGCCGGCTATCCAGAGAACGGATGACGGACTGGAAATCCACTCCGATATGCGGTTCAAGAAAAACACACTTCATCAGATCCACACTCTGGAGTTCGGCTTTTTCAGCATTGCGTTCCTGTTGCGAGCATTTAAGTGCAAGTTCTCGATCAATTTCTTCCCCGTGTTTCTGATTAATGTTTCTTTTTCTTGAAATCTTTTTTTGGTTTCGTGAAGAGAGTTCCTTCTTCAAAGCTCTGTGGACCATCAGGTCAGGATAGCGTCGGATAGGGGAAGTGAAGTGAGTGTAAAACTCTGCAGCTAAACCAAAATGGCCCCCGTTCCGGGTTTGATAGACTGCCAGGGCCATACTGCGCAGCAGGACCACCTGAAGTGCTTCAAACTGGGGAAGTTCCTTCAGATGACTGAGAATCCTGCTAAATCCATAAGAGTCGCTGAGGCTAACCGTTTTGGGATTGACCCCGTAATGGGCCAGGGTTTTTTTCAACTGCTGAAGTTTTAAATCCGATGGCGGTTGATGAACCCTGTAAAGGGCTGGCAACTTCCTTTTGACGCAATGCCTTGCCACGGTTTCATTGGCCTCCAGCATGAACTGTTCAATCATTTTCATCGAACTTGACTGAAACTTTTTGGACATTCCTGTCATCCGGTTTTGATGATCAAACTCAACGGAGGATTCTGAGAATTCAAACTGGATGGCTCCCCGGCGTTTTCTTTTTTCCTCCAGAAGATGCATCAACTCCTGCATCAGTTTCAGGGACTTCTGGATTTCTTTGTTTGAAATAGATTTCTTCCCTGAATCCAGGAAATCTGCCACCGCATCATAATCCAAGCGTGCATGGCTTTTGATCAGACTCTCATAAATACGGTAATCGATACATTCTCCATCCTGATTCAACTGCATTTCACAGGTTAAAGTGAGCCGGTTAACCCCTGGTCGCAGGCTGCACAATCCGTTCGACAAAGCCTCCGGCAGCATCGGAATCGCATGGGTGGGGAAATAAACACTGGTTCCGCGTTTCTTTGCTTCTTCATCGATGGCCGAATCAGGTGTGACATAATGCGCCACATCAGCAATGGCAACAAAAAGACGCAATCCTCCGTTTTCCATTTTTTCAACGAAAACCGCGTCGTCAAAATCACGGGCGCTTTTCCCGTCGATGGTGATGAAAGCTAATTGTCGCTGGTCAACTCTCCCCGGATGCTGTTGGGGTAGGATTCGTTTTGGAAAGGAATCAGCTTCCTGAATGGCATTGGCAGGAAATTCTTCACGGATCGAGTTTTCCCGGAGGATCATTTCAAAACCCAGATCGAGATTTCCTGTTTCCTCAAGAATCCTGATGATTTTTCCTTTCATCATTCCGAATTCATCTTCGGAATCAATGAGTTCCACTTCTACCAGATTTCCCGGCTCTGCCC
>LNZD02000138.1:8021-27449 GCA_001469005.2 SAR324 cluster bacterium lautmerah10 | reverse complement strand
GTTTTCCTCCCGGACCAGGACCAGGGATTCCATGAATTCCTCATCCAAAGTTTCCGGGTTGAACTGCTGGAATGCTTCCAGGATATGTTGTTTTATCTTGGTCTGGGCCTTTTTGATGACCGGGGCGGTATGCCACAAAGTGTCATCAAGATCAAAAGAAATGGCCTGGATTTCTTTCAAAACCGGTTTGCTTTTCATGGAGGAGAAATGAGAAGGGTAGGGTGAGTCTGGATTGTGGTCCTTACTCCATCGGATTCACTCAAATTGAAATCCCAATTGAGCATCCGACTCTTCACTTCTCAAAAAAGATGTCTGAAAAACTTCAGGAGACTCTTTTTGAGACCATCCCTTTTCACTCAATTCTTGTTTGAGTTTGTGAATGTGTTTCAACATCTCCTGTTCCAATTCATATTGATACTCCGTCGGCAGGCCCTCTCTTTCTCCGTGACCGTTGACCTCTCCTTCATACATCTGGACGATGTATTTCATTCCCTCAATCCCATAATGAATCCTCAGGGTATGGAGGGACCTGCGATGTTGGATGGAGAAGAAAAGGCTGTTCATGCCCAGAGAATACTCTGAATTCCGCCATTGTCTCAACTTTTAATCTTCAGCTATCTTTTGGGAATCGTGGTGATTTCCCAAAGTCTCATGTCGCTTCACAGCCATTCAAATGGACTGGAGCGAAAAAAACTAATCCAGATTTTTTAGTGTGTCAGCAATGTTCCGGGAAAATGCTTCGAGGAAGTCAGGATTGGAAAGCAACTGTTTCCGCAATTCACTGGAGAGTTCGATCTGCAGTCCTTCTCCACGGCTTCCCCGGTTGCAGATGTTTTTGGGATGGACCCCGGGATACCTTTTTCCCAGGGGAGTTTCTTCACGGAGATTGACGATTCCGTTGAGATTTTGTTTCAGCAGTTCCTGAGCCTGACGGTAAGCACCTCCGGGGATGAGCCAGGCTCCTTCACCATTTTCGGCAAGTATTCCGTGTACGCAGAGCAATCTCGGATGTGAAGCCGCCAGTTGGAGGGCGATGGGTTCGTCGAAACGGTGACTGGTCAGGTGCAGATCTCCTCCGTCGGGCTCTTTCTTTCCTATGAACGAGTAATAACTCGAACTGCAGGCATGGCTGATGGCCCGGGCAATCTCAGTCGTTCCGCTTTCGATATTACCGCCGTGGGGTGCAGCGATCAGCCAGGTTGAGTTGGGAACCAGGTTTTGTTCCACGACATAAGCATTTTCGTTTTGACTTAATTCATTGAAATTCTGGTATCGGTCGGGCATGTCCTCACTTTTTAGGCGATAACCATAGAACAGTTCGAATGGTCTTTCAACGAAGTGAAGACCCAACTGAAAGCGAGACCAACGCCCAAAGCTCTGTTTGGGCTGGAAATGGTCTAATTTGTTTTCTGGAATTAGGAACCCGGAAGGAGTTTCCCGAATGGGTCAGCGGTAAAAGATGTGTCTACCAAACTGTGTGGTGAGGGTCAGTTTCTGTGCCCATATGGGGTTGACGTAATTTGCGTGATAGTGGGTAGCGCCAAGAGTGATGTCTTTTTCCGGGAAAAGCAGGGCGAGGGTCGCGATCCTCCGGGATTCTTCACGCAGTCGCTTGTCCCGAATCCGGTCACTCTTTCCATCACAAAACCAGGCCGCAAATGGTGTTGGGAAAACTGGGATCGCGAACCCGGTTGAGGGTCGCCATCGCCACTGCAAGTTTGCCGAAACCATCTTCTGTGGCCGCTTCAAAGTAAATGTTGCGGGTCAGGCATTCGATTTCGGAATCCTGAACTCCAGCAACCTGAAGCCCGAAATCCAAGGGTTTGTATTCGAGTACCCTGCCCTCGGCCATAGCTGGATGGATCATCCAGAAAATCAACAAGGCCTGGATCAAACCCGAAAGACGATAAAAGTGTTTTATGACTTCCATGTCGTATTTGTTTATTAAGTTGATGGGAAGTGTTTTGTTTGAGGCATTCCTACTTGGAAAACAAAAAGTTCTCATTGAGGAAGCATCTGATTTTCTCTTGCCAAGAATTTCTAGGGGAAGAAAAACTTAAAGATAAGAATTTTTTTGAATATACAATGAAAGAACCGGAAAGGATCACTCCCTTCCGGTTAAGTGGAATCAGAGTTCTTCAACTCCAAGAGTTCCGGTGAGGTTTTGCATCAGTTCCTGGTCGGACTGATTGGTGGATTCGTTGTTCCATCCATGCTCATCCAGCATTTCCGTAACGTATCCAGGTTTAACCGATCCCAGTCGTTCGATCTGTCCGCCTTTTTCCAGAAAACGACTGACTGCCGTATTGATATCATCCCTCGAAGGGATGTTTTTCATTGATTGTTTCATAATCCTGCTTGAGTTCACTTATTGGTTTCGGTTTTTCCAGCGGACTTCTTTTCGGATGATTGTTCCTTTTGCTCAGGCTGCAGTGACATCATCAGGTCATACTGCTTGCGCAGGTTTTCCGCCCCACTGGTATAGTTTTCACGGAGTTTATTCAACCACTCTTTCTCAAAGGTAAGCGTGGTTTCAATGTTGCGCTCGATGCTGCTTCCAACCATCTCGCGGGTTTTCTCCACCATACCACCGATGTTTTCCTCGTAAAGCTTTTCGGCCTGCTCGATCTGATTTTTCGACTCCGGAAAATAGCTTTCAGAGATTTTAAGTACCATGCTCTTATACTGTTCCTTTTGGCTGTTTAGTTCACGGTTCATGTTTTGTTCCCAGTCCTGATACTGCTTCCGGGTTTCATTCAGGTTTTTCTCCTGAACCGCAATTCCCTCTTCAACCATCGTTAGGGTATTTTCAAGAGCCTGTTTCTGCCAATTGAAGAAGGTCTCCATTCCCTGGCTGACTGCCTTTTGGGCATTTTTGTTATAATCTGAAATATTCATCATCACTGCCTTTCATCATTAAAGATCAATTGAATTATTGGATTCCGTAATCCATTCGAGACTTATTTTTGTGCAAGTGCACTATTTTGTCAAGATTCAATTTTGCGAAAGCAAAATTTATTTTCAATATTATTGATATCATTGAAATAAATATTTTAAAAATGTTGAAAAACAAGTCGATATCCCTCCGCTGAAGACCGTTGTAATAACTGATTGGACTACTCCATCACCTTCAATTTTGGCCTGCATGCATAGGTACGGGGGAGTTCCAGGGATTTCTTCAGTGATTCGTTTTTTTGGGAACGTGTTTGCTTGGATCAGTATTTTGGCAGGAGCTTTTGATGGTCTTGAGAACCTGGCCTTGATTCAGTTTCTGCTGGGAAGTGAATTAACCTTCTGGAATGGAATGTGCCGCTGGAGCGCTCTGGCCAAGTTTGGGTTGCTGCTCTCGGTAATGGGCTGACTCAAGCGCATTGGGATTCGCCATTTCTCTAGACGAGGTAGATGATTCCGAAGCCGACGACGAAATGACTGCAATGCCTTGAGAGGAATCATTCCCAGAATTGCACGCTTTATGCAGAGATGTTCTAAGCGTGAAAAAAGTTTCCAGGAAGGAATCCGAGAGACCAGGAAGGTATCGGATTTTTTGACGGTGCACGCCTTCATGTCTTCGTTTTGGAGTCCTTCCAGTTATTAGTTGTGATTTTTCAACTACTTGGTACATTAATCAAAAAATCCGGCAGGACATTGGAGTTCTGATCCGGCAACCGGCGATTGACCCAAAGCCGGAATCTGAACGCACTTGCGTTAATGTGAAAAGGTAAAACGGACATGATCAGTAACCCGATTCTGATTGTTGACGACGAAGTGGAAATGCGTATCGCGATGTCGGAGACCCTGAAACACTGTGGGTATCCCGTCGAGTTGTCCCACAACGCCATCGACGCTCTCAAGAAATATAAGGAAAATGACTATTCGATGGTGATCACAGACATGACCATGCCCAAACGAAGTGGGCTGGAATTGCTGAAGGACATCAAGCGTCTGGATTCCGCCAAGCCCGTGATCATGGCGACCGCCTATGCGACGGTGGAAACCGCGGTGGAGGCGATGAAGCACGGGGCGTTCGATTACATCAAAAAACCGATCGACTTCGATTCCTTTCTCTTCCTGGTCGAACGTGCCCTGGCTTTCAAGGGACACACCGGTTCGATGGTTCCTCTTGAAGGGGAACCCAAACCGGTTAAGGGGCGAGTCACTGAAACGAGCAAGGAAATCGTTACCCAGAACCAGGAAATGCTGAATCTCCTGGATGTCGCCCAGAATATTGCCAAGAGTAAGGCGACGGTCTTGATTCAAAGTGAAAGCGGAACCGGTAAGGAACTGCTTGCCCACTACATCCATGATCACTCGGAGAGGGCCGGGAAACCCTTTGTCGCAGTCAATTGTGCGGCATTGCCGGATACTTTGTTGGAGAGTGAACTTTTTGGTTACAAAAAAGGGGCTTTCACCGGTGCCAACCAGGATCACCGTGGAAAATTCGAACAGGCTCACACCGGAACCATTCTTCTTGACGAGATCAGTGAAATGGCATTGCCGCTTCAGGCAAAACTGCTTCGAGTACTGCAGGAACATGAAATCGATAAGGTCGGAGGCAAGGAACCGATCCAGGTCGATGTCCGGGTGGTGGCCACCACCAACCGCGGGATGCTCGAGATGGTGGAATCCGGGAAATTCCGCGAAGATCTTTACTT
The DNA here is from genome assembly GCA_001469005.2 of SAR324 cluster bacterium lautmerah10. Classification (GTDB taxonomy): domain Bacteria; phylum SAR324; class SAR324; order SAR324; family NAC60-12; genus UBA1014. Next base: position 22,797 of record LNZD02000138.1, on the reverse strand, counting down.
CCGTCTCAACGTGATCCCTTTGGCCCTCCCCGCATTGCGTGAGAGGATGGACGATTTGCCTGTTTTGGTGGAACACTTTCTGGACAAGCATTCAAGGCTCAACAAACGTGAACGTCCAACCGTCAGCCCGGAAACCATGGCGATCCTCCGGGATTACCGTTGGCGTGGAAACGTGCGGGAACTGGAAAATGTTGTCGAACGGGCTTTGTTGCTTTGTGACGGAAAAGAAATCAAACCGCATAACCTGCTGATGCACTCCCAGATGGGCAAGCAAAGCATCAACCAGGACCTTGCACGAGCGACCACGAGCCAGCCCACTTCGGAAGGTGCTGAAGAAATTCCGGAAAGCAAGGATTCGGCGCTTGGCATCGAAGTTGGTATGTCGATGAAAGAGGCTGAAAAGAAACTCATTTTCGAAACCCTGCGTGAAACCGGAGGGAACCGTACCAAGGCTGCAAAGATCCTGGGGATCAGCATCCGTACCCTGCGGAACAAACTCAACGAATACCGTGCTGAAGGCGAAGACATCGAAGTTGAAGCCGAAAACTGATGCGGTCCGGTTGAACCATCCCTAGGTCTGCCTCTGCAGTCCGGAACCGTCGTCAGGCGCACACGCAGCCATTACTATGTGGACCTTGGTGAAGGTTCACCCCGTCTCTGTCGTATCCGTTCCAACCTTTTTCATCATGAACCAAGAGAATCCCGTATTGCCGTCGGGGATGAGGTTCGAGTTGATTTTCAGGATTCAAGTGATACCGGCTGGATTCTTGAACGACTCCCGCGCCGAACGGTACTGACCCGCAGGGCTGCGGACCGCACTGATTCCCAGGTGCTCGTCAGCAATGCTGAAACGTTGATCATCGTCTCAGCGATGAAACGCCCTGCCTACCGTTTCGGGGTGATCGACCGCCTGATTGCCGTTGGGCTACAGGGCGGCCTGACTCCTGTGATCCTCTTCAACAAGACGGACCTGGCCGAAGCGGAAGAGATTGATCTTCCAACCCGAATTTATCGGGATATCGGCTATCGTGTGATACAGACCAGTGTCCATTTAAACCTTGGCCTGGACGGCTTGAAAGACCATCTGAGCGGTTCAAAATCGGTGTTATGCGGACATTCCGGAGTTGGGAAATCGTCCCTGATCCATGCTCTTTTCCCGGATTGGGAAATCAGGATCGGAGAGGTGAAACGCAAAAGCGGTACAGGCCGACACACGACGATCCTTGCCAACATGTACTCCCTGCCTGAAGGAGGATGGCTGGTGGATACCCCGGGAATCCGTGAATTGATGCCCTACGGAATGGACCCCAGGGAACTGGGAGATTATTTCGTGGAATTTGCCGAACCTTCCCAATCCTGCCGTTTCAAAGGCTGCAGTCATCTCAAAGAACCGGATTGCGGGGTAAAACAGGCCCTGGAAGAGGGACGTATCACCGAAGAACGCTATCGGAGTTACAGCACCATTTACGAGTCGTTAAGCGCTTGAGGCCTGTTCCAGGTCATCCTTCGACTTCTGGCTGCTTCCCGGATTGCCTGAGTTTTTCGATGATTTCCAAAACACGTTCCTTTTCCGTTCCCGAAGATGCCTGATCTTTTATTTTTTTTCCGTGTTTTAACTGGGGTCGACTTTTTGAGGAATCCTGTGAAGGTTCCTGAACATCAATCCCTGGTTTAACGGGGGATGTTGTGGATGAAGAAATAAAGGCCACCTGTTGGAACAGATCCTCCAAGTCAGGAAAGCCCTCGTGGATTTTTTTCAGCACTCCCTGTCCTCCAGGATGTAGCCGGAGTTTTTGAGCTTCAGAGGCAGTAAGGCAGTTGAGGATAAGGACGGCATGGCCCTCGTTGACCCGATGGATGTGATCCGGGAGACAGTTTTCGAAAATCTGTCTGGGTTGAAGTTCTTCCCATCGTGAAAGCATTTCCTCAAGTCCTCTTTGGTCATGGCTGGTCCTGCCGAGGTCCCCGACCTTGCATCGGATTGCTCCCAACGGGAGTTCAGGCAGCAGTTCCCGAAATCTTTGGAGATAGGCTTGTTCTTCGAACTGAATCGCCTGGGCGATACTTCCATCGTAGACGGTCAGGTGTAAAACTGCGTGACCTGGAACAAACTTCGAATGCTTGCGCAGAAGCTGGATTTCCTGTTTTTCCAGCGGTCTTCCGAGTCTTCGCCGTAATGCAGATTGAAAGTCACGCCATTTGGAATAAACCCTTCCAGCCAAATCTGCACTGATCTCCATAAGATCCTGGGAAGGACCATCAAGCCTCAGGTTTTCCAGAAACGTTTCGTCCACCTCAAAATGCTGTTCCACTGTGATCCGGCTTGGCTGGGCATGGCTGGCCAAAAAACCTCCGATTTCCCCAAACCAAAGCCTTCGAAGTTTGACCAGTTCGAGCAGGTTCTGTTGTCCTGTAGCCTCAAAAATCGTCTTGAGCACTTCGAGGGCATTGCCATAGGATGAATCATCATCCTTTTTCCGGTAGCCTATGGAACGAAGAAACCCGCTGACTTGTTCCGCTTCGGTTTGTTTGGCTGGGGATTTTTTTCTGGGACTTCTTTTACTTTGTCCACCGGTGTCGGTCATAATGATGATTCGAAAAACAACCCTTCATTGATGTGAGACCTATTTTTTAGCATGACCCTGCCTGACAGTGAAGTTCCTGGAATCCTGGTTGCTCTTCCCGGTCTCAAGGATTCATATTTTGAAAAAACCGTAATTCTTCTTTTCAATTACAACGAAGAAGGGGCCATGGGACTGGTGATGAACCATACTTCCGGCTCGCAGGTTCGGGAGATTTTGAAGGAAGATACCCCCGAAGAAAGCCCGCTCAACATGCCACTCCTGTTGGGAGGGCCGGTTCAACCTGAAATGTTCTGGGCGGTCCACGGCCCTGATTATGAAGGTGAGTCGACCACTACCATTTCCTCAGGAATCCGTCTTAGTTCGGCCAAAGAGATGATCGACGACCTGGCAACCAAAGGATTACCGAAAACATGCCACATGGGTTGCGGATATTCTGGATGGGGGCCGCTGCAGTTGGATGGTGAAATCCAGCGTGAGTCCTGGTGGCTCGGTCCTCTCGACGAAGAATTATTGATGGAAATGGAATACGACCTTCGTTGGGAAACCACCCTCAAGAATTTGGGAATCGATCCCCTGACTGCGGGTTTCATCCCTTCAGGCACTGTCTAGTCAATTTTATTGCGTGGGATGTTGTACCGGAAAACTCGGCAATCAGGATAATCAAAATCTTTAAGTTTCCAGTCAGGCAATGCTTCAGCAGTGGTCTCTTTAAATCCGCATTGCATGAAAATACTGGATTGAGAGGTTGTCAGAGCAAAAAGTTGTTTCAGTTCATATTTTCTTGCTTCCCTCACCATTGCCTCGACCAGCTCCCGGCCAATGCCCTGATTTCGGTGTGAAGCTGAAACGGCGAGGCTGCCGATCAGGGCGTCAGAACTGTTGTGCATGGTTTGGAGTTCGACACATCCCGCGATTTCTTCATCGATGCAGAAAAGATGGAAGTCATCTACATGCTGTCTCAGGTATTCAAGACTGCGGAAGACCACAGTCTTTTCTGCAGAGGACTCTCCCAGCAGATCACTGATTTTCTGTAAATCATTGATCCTGGCCGGGCGGATCAGTCGATAATCACTGTTGGTTACCATCAGACCGATGCCCCCTGGAGTCAGCATTTCCAGCAATAAGGCTCCATTTTCTTCATAGTCGAGGTCATGACAACGCTCCACTCCTCTTTCGCAGGCATTGAGTAACCCCTGCCAGATACGTCCGACGGGTTGAGGAAGTTTCTGCTCTTCAAGCCAGTGTCTCATCTCCGAGGTGGTCATTTGACTGGACGGAAGGCTGTTGAAAAAATCACGGGTCTGGGTGCCGAGATGGACCAGTTTTTTGGCATGGGCAGCTGATGCGACTTCGATTGCAGTTTCCCAAGGATCAAGTAGCCACAAGCGACCCTTTTCTCCAATGCCAAAGGATGGTATAATAATTAGTTTTCTTGATTTTAATGCCTCATGCAGGGAATCGAGCATGATTCCCGAAACCCGGCCTTGGGGCAATTGCGGTTGTTCCGGATGGATTTCGGAGGGGACCGCCCGAATCAAATGTGCGGAAAACGTTTGGACTTTATTACTGATGCTCAGGATTCGCGTTTGCAGTTCCCAATTTTCAGCGGCAATCGATTGACGGATTCCATCAAAATCGGATTGGATGGAACTTGAACCAGGCCCGTGAACAAGAATGATTCGAATGCCGGCCTGGTTAAGCAGGACGAGGTCCTCGATAATCCGTGAATCATTTTCAGGAGACGGAACTGCCTCAAGATGGAACACCAGGATTTGATCCTGGAATTCTTCGAAATAAGGTAAGGCCTGACGCAAGTGCCTGGCGAAACCGAGTTTGTCTTGAGCCTCGAATGCAGTATTCATGAACCTATTGGAAGAATCAGAAAACAAATCATTGTCAGCAGAAGCAGTGAACAGAGTCAATTCTGCACTTGAGGCAGAGTTACAGGAAGATGAAAGCAAAGATTTTTACAGGATTAAGTAAGCCGTAAAATAAAATGATCATAAGTTACAAGTTGTCCGGCAAATCGATAGGAGCCCTGAAGAAAAAAGGTTTGAGTGACAAAGCGATCACCGAATTACGCTCGATGGAAGATGTCTATTTTGAATCTCCGGAAACATTCATCCAGCGTGTGAACCAGTTGGAAAGTGCGGATGAAATCATGGCCCGGGAGAAGCAGCTTTTGAGGGCGGCTAAAGGTTATTTCCGTCTCGATCGTTGGATCAAGAACAAAACCCTTCGTGAATGGGTCGAGGCGATCATTTTCGCCCTGGTCGTTGCGACCATCGTACGAACCTACCTCTTTGCACCGTTTCAGATTCCCTCAGGCTCGATGATCCCTACGATTCAAATCGGCGATCATATTTTTGCCAGCATGTATTCCTATGGGTCCCCGGTTCCACTGACCGATATCAAACTTCTTAAAAAACCGATTCATCGAGGTGACATTGTCATCTTTCCCTACCCACGGGATCCAGATATCGACTACATCAAGCGGGTTGTCGGAATGCCCGGAGAAACTCTGGAAATCCGTAAAGACCAAGTGTATATCAACGGGAAACTGTTTGAAGAAAGTTATGCCTATTTTGATCCGGATCAGCGTAAAATGATGGGTGGGGCAGCTTCCTATCCGGTGAGCAATTACGGACCGGTTGAGATTCCTGAAGGAAAACTTTTTGTTATGGGAGATAATCGTTACAACAGTGCCGACAGCCGTTTCTGGGGTTTTGTCGATGCTTCCACCGTGGTGGGTAAAGGGCAGATGATTTACTGGAACCATGATCCGAGGGAGAGTTATTTCAGCGGATATCAACTCGGTCGGGTCTTTTCGTTTTTAAAATGATTCTTAATTCCATCCAATTTTCTCAGCATCGATTGTGGATCCAGGGAGCATTTCGATGAAAAAAGGGCCGGAGTCGTCCAAAGAGCTTTCCCGGAATGATCCCTGCTGGTGTGGAAGTGGAAAGAAGTTCAAAAAATGCCATCTGGGCAGGGAACAGCCTCCTCCCCGGCCAAAGGCATCTGTTTCTCAAAACCCACGCCGGATCTTGATCAAAACCGAGGAACAACTGGAAGGAATCCGCAAAAGCAGTCGTCTCACTCGGGATCTGTTGGATATGATAGAGGATCGAATCGAGGCGGGGATAAGCACCAACCAGATCAATGAATGGGTTCACGAGGAAACTCTCGCCCAGGGAGCAATTCCTGCTCCCCTCAATTATGGTAGAGGCAAAGGTCCACGAGGAAGACCCTTTCCCAAAAGCGTCTGCACCTCGATCAACGAAGTCATCTGTCACGGCATTCCCAATGAACAAATTCTTGTCGACGGGGACATCATCAATGTTGATGTGACCTGTATCGTCGATGGTTACTTTGGAGATGCGAGCAGGATGTTTATCATCGGAGAGGTCCCGGATGCAACCCGGAAGCTGGTGGAAGAAACCAGGAAATGCCTGGAGCTTGGAATTGCCCAGGTTCGTCCGGGAGGAAAAACCGGAGACATCGGTCATGCAATCCAAACCCATGCTGAAAGTCTGGGATATTCAGTGGTCCGGGATTTCTGCGGACATGGAGTCGGAGTGGAATTTCATGAAGCACCTCAGATTCTGCACTACGGGTCACCGGGTACTGGAGATCTCATGCAGGAGAATATGGTTTTCACCATTGAACCGATGATCAACATGGGAAGACCTGAAAGCAGGATCCTTGGAGACGGATGGACTGCGGTTACGGTGGATGGTTCTCTTTCGGCTCAGTGGGAACATACCATTCATGTCACGGGGGAGGGGTGTCAGGTGTTGACCGGCTGATAAAAAGTATGAGTGGATTTTAGGCCGATTCTGCTTGTATCTGCAGGGCCTGCTTTTTATTGTATATTCATGCAATATCACTATTTCAGAGCATTTCAAACAACGACCGACTCCGAGTGATTCTTTAAAAAAATCAAACTTACCAAGTCTTCATTATGGAATGGAACAAGCCTCCCAATAAATCTCCATGGGACAAAAACAATCCCACCCCGGATATTGATGAACTGCTGAACAACCTGCAGGGCAAATTCAAATTCGGCATGCCCCAGAAAAATCTGAGCCTGCTGATCCTGGTGGTGTTGGCAGTGGTCTGGTTGGCTACCGGAATTTTTATTGTCGATCCGCAGGAACAGGCGGTGATCAAACGTTTCGGAGAGGTCCATGACATCGTTGGTCCTGGCCCGCATTACCATCTTCCAAGTCCGATCGAAACGGTTCAGATTGAACCGGTGACCGCGGTCAGACGGATCGAAATTGGATTTCGTACCATCGATCCAGGACCTCCTGCGAAATACCGTCAGGTGAAGAAAGAATCCCTGATGCTGACGGGGGATGAGAACATCGTCGATGTGCAGTTTACCGTTCAATATAAAATTGCTCAGATCGAGGATTATCTCTACAACCTAACCAATCCGGATGAGACGGTAAAATCAGCAGCAGAATCCGCAATGCGTGAAGTGATCGGGGACACAACCGTTACCGGTGCCTTGACCGTCGGAAAAGCGAAAATCGAATCGGACACCGCGAACTTACTTCAAGAAACTCTGAAAGGCTACAACTCCGGATTATTGATCGGGAACGTCAAATTGCAGGACGTGCATCCGCCGGATCAGGTCAAAGAGGCTTTCAAGGATGTGGTCAGTGCCCGTGAAGACCGGGAAAAGCTGATCAACGAAGCCGAAGGTTACAAGAACAACCTGATTCCCCAGGCCCGGGGGGAGGCAAAGCAGATCATCAACTCAGCTGAGGGCTATGCGGAACAAACCACTCTGATTGCCGAAGGTAAAGCCAATCGTTTCAATTCCATCTTTGAGGAATATCGGAAAGCCAAAGAAATCACCCGTGAGAAACGATGGAGACGGTTTTACCGAAGGTGAACAAGGTGATTGCCGATGAGGAAGTCGGAAAAAACTTTCTGCCTTTTCTCCCCATCAACGAATTGCAGAAAGCCACCGCGAAGCCCTGAACCTTTCAAGGATCAGCTGAAGATCATCTGAGTTTTACCAACTCCCTCAATCCCTCCTTGAAATGAAGTCTTCGTCTAGAAGGCTTCATAATTTTAGGCTTAGTTTTTTAAGGACCCCCAATGAAAACATCGAAGAAATTTCTCCTGAACTATTTATACATATCTTTCATCGTTCTATTTTCAGGAGAGATTCAGGCGGAAAATGTGCTTCCGGTTTATGACAGCCTGGGGGGAGAATTCGAGATGCAAAGCACCCTTGGAAAAGCTGTCGGGCCCAAGGATTTTGAAGGAAAACTTCAGCTGATCTATTTTGGTTACACGTCATGCCCCGATATCTGTCCCACTACCCTGACGGTGATCAAACAAGCCGTCGAAGAACTGGATCCTTCCGGAGAACAAATCCAGGTCCTGCTCATCACTGTTGATCCGGAACGGGATTCTCTGGAAAAGATGAAAATCTATCTGGAATTCTTCCATCCTGGATTTGTCGGGCTACGTGCTCCATTGGAAGATGTTCAGAAAATCGCGAAACAGTTTGGAGCCTTTTTCATCAAAGATGAGGTAAACCAGTCCGCTGTGGGCTATCTGGTAACCCACACCGGATATACTTACTTGCTGGATCGAAAGGGCAGGGTGAGAAAAATGTTCAGCAGCAAGGTCGATGTGCCAGAAATGATTGAAACGGTGAACTTGCTGCTGAAACCCTGAAGTTTTTTAATTCAGGTCTTCGGTAAGCGCTTCCCGTTGTTTGTCAGACAATTCTGCTTCATCCTGTAATCCAGGATGATCGACACCAATTGCCTTGGGAGCATTTCCGGAGGTATTAAATTTGAGATATTGAACCGAAGAAAGTTTTTCCTCATCGATCTGTCGCTTGTCCCACTCGGCATAAATCCTCTCGCCTGAATCCAGGGTGAGGTCTGTAACCCTAACCAATCCTTTAGTTTTTGTGGACGTTCATTAGCATCTGCAATTTCGATTAGAAGTACACAACCGAGTTCTCCTTTGGATCCGAGCAATTCGTTGTAAGTATCAATCTCATGCTGGATTGCTTCTTCTTTAACAATCTGCTCAGCCTTCATCATTTCCTGAATCTGGTAACGAACCGTATCAGTATTTTCGAACAGGAAGGTCAGGTATTCACCGAGGTGAATACGACGCGGTTCCTTCTGCTTGAGCACCGATGACTGTAATTCACTCCGTTTTTCGGTATAGGTAATATAATCCAGGATTTCTTCACGTTTCACAGGTCTCATTCTTCATTCTCCTCGGGTTCAATTTTGGTAGGAAAACCGTCTTCCCGATAAGCCTTTGCAAGGATGGTCATCGGGTGCATCGGTTTTTTCCCTGCATGCTGATTGAATTGGATTGCAGCCAGGGGGCAGTCAGTCGCCCAGACTTCGGCCCCGGCTTCTTTCATACTGCTGAAAGCTTTTTCTCCAATTCGAATCGAGGCTTCAAAGGATTCGGTTTTCATCGCATAGGTGCCATCATGGCCGCAGCATTCCATAGTCAACTGAGGTTTTACCCCTGGTATCATCCGGATTAAATCTCTGCCGCGGAAACCGGCCCCCTGGGTGCGTAGATGACAAGGTGCATGATAGGCGACTTTTTCTCCCGGTGTACTTTTAAAATCACGTTTGAAGCGTTCTTCTTTTCGAATGTCCCAAAGGTATTCCGTCGGATTTTGAACCGCATCTGCAAGCTTCTGAGCGGCTTCGCGATCTGATCCCTCGAGCAGTTCAGGATATTCCCGCTTCATCATCATCGAACAGGTAGGATTGAGCGCTAAAACCTTAGAACCTTTTTCGACATGCGGAAGAAGTTTATTAATGTTGTGTTTGGCGTGTTTGCGTAAACTTTCTAAATCTCCCTGCTCCCATGAGGGCATGCCGCAGCATTCGAGTCCTTTCACACATCCACACTCCACATCGTTATGCTTAAGCACTTCAAGTGTGTCGAAGCCGATTTCCGGTTCATTGTTTTGAACGTAACAGGTTTGGAACAGGATGGTTTCAGGATTTTCCTTGGTCATCAAATTCTTGGACTCTGCCTGCTTTTCAAATGTCTGAGCACTGAAATCGGGTAAATCCTTGTCACGGTGGATGCCTAAAACTTTTTCCATCATCACACGATGAAATTTTACCCGGTTCATGGTGTTGGCCATTCCAAAGGACATTCGTGCCAACTTTGCACTTCCATCAGGATCTCCAAGAACCCGATCCCTTAGTGTTTTGTCCTTTTTCTTGGCTTTCTGTGCGTTGTAGCGGTGAACGAGTTTGGGAAAATCAAGCTGGAATTCGTGACCGTCCCTAGGAGTGTAAGGGCATTGGACTTCGCATAGTTTGCACTGAAAGCAGGCATCCATGACATGATCGACATCCTTATCCTGGAGATCCGAAACTTTTCCGTCGTACTTTTCGTCCAGGAGTTTGAAAAGGTTGGGAAAGGAATCGCAAAATTTGAAACACATACGGCAGCCATGACAAATCTCAAATGCCCGGTCTACTTCCTGTTTAAGGGCCTTACTGTCCCAGTATTTCGATTCTTCAGGGTCATAACTCATTCCTTCACTGGGAAGGTAAGAGATTCTTTCTTCAGCAGCTGACATGTTTTTTCCAGTAAATAAATGTTTTTATGATAAACTAAATAAATATATTCAGTTAAATACGGGAATCATGAATCTGTGGATTCCCGTATTTTAAAAACGGAAGTGCCTAATCAGCTAATGCTGTCAAGCATCTGCTGAAAACGTCCGGCGTGGGATTTTTCTGCTTTTGCCAGGGTTTCGAACCAGTCGGCAATTTCGCTGAATCCCTCTTCACGGGCGGTTTTTGCCATTCCGGGATACATGTCCGTATATTCATGGGTCTCACCGGCAATGGCGGCTTTGAGGTTGTCGGAGGATTCACCGATGGGCATATCGTTGGCGGGATCTCCAACCTGCTTGATGTAATCCAGGTGACCGTGAGCATGTCCGGTTTCTCCTTCTGCGGTTTCCCTGAAGTTTGAAGCGATTTCAGGGTAGCCTTCGACATCCGCCTGCTTCGCATAATAAAGATAGCGACGATTCGCCTGGGATTCACCGGCAAATGCATCTTTGAGATTCTGGTGGGTTTTGGATCCTTTTAATTCAGGCATGTGACTCCTTATTTATTTGAATGAATTGAATTGATTTGAACTATACGCTCAAACTCATTCTATCGATTGAAAAAACACAGATCCAATTGTTTTTTCCTATAGTTTTGATCGGCAAGGGCTATTCTTTGTGGAAATCTTGCTAATCCTGCCTATATCAGAAATGCTAATCATTCTTAATCTTCATTTATCAATGTTTAAATTTAGATAAGGCTGAAATGATTGAAACTGGTAGCCAAGCTCCGGATTTTACACTGGAAACATCGGAAGGCCCGATATCGCTTTCTGATTATCAGGGTCACAAAAATGTGATGCTGATTTTTTACCCATTGGATTGGACAGGCACTTGAAGCAAGGAGATCCCTGATCTGGAAGCCAACCTGGGGCTTTTCAAGGATCTTGACACCCAAGTATTGGGTGTGAGCATTGACACCAAACATTCCCACAAAAACTGGGCTGCTTCGATGGGGGGAGTGAGTTTCCCGTTACTCAGTGACTGGCATCCCAAAGGAGAAATGGGAAAAAGTTACGGAGTTTACAGTGAAGAAAAAGGATTCACCGTCCGGTCAACGGTGATCATCGACAAACAGGGAATTGTTCGTTATTCCCAGGCGGTTGAACCTGGAGGTAGACGACACGCCACAGAATTGGCTGAAATCTGCAAAAAAGTGCTTTGATTCAATTCCGGGAAGGTGACTGAACTTCCCGGTGGGATCAGGTAGGTTCCAGTCCTCGGGCCATCATCAACTTCCCTGAACGGACCATCTCCAGGAGACCTACGGAACTCAGCATTCGTTCCAGAGCATCAATCTTACTGGAACTTCCGGTGGTCTCGATGATGATGGATTCATCGGTGATATCGACGGTTTTTGCTCGGAACACGTCGATGATTTGAAATACCTCGGTCCTTTTTTCAGGTTTGACTCCGACTTTGAATAAGGCCATTTCGCGGTCCACAGAGGTTTCACTGCCATGCTGAATTGCATGAACCACATCAATCAGTTTGTTCAGCTGCCTCAAAATTTGATCGACATTCTCGTGATCCCCCTGGAAGACGACGGTGATTCGGGAAAAACGTGCATCATGGGCGTTCGAGACAACCAATGAATCAATATTGTATCCCCGTCGGGCAAAAGTCTGGGCGATTCGAACCAGTACTCCGGGTTTGTTGTTGACGAAAAGGCTGACGGAAAAACCTTTTCCATTAGAAGATTCGTTCATCTCTTATCCGCTTTTTTAAAGTGACATAGAACCCGAAGAGCACCGATTTGGAAGCTTCTGGTTCCTTAGTTCGTTTCGACTCAGGTACTACCCACAGGCTTTTCAAGTTTTTTATCGCTCGGAGGCTCGTCGATGATCATTTCCGCTACAGCGGCTCCTGCAGGGATCATCGGAAAGACGTTGTCGCTCTTCACGACTTCGGCTTCGATGATGCAGGGCCCCTCGTTATAATCGAGAGCTTTTTGCAGTACCTTGGTGATGTCCCCGGTCCGGCGCAGGTGGAATCCTTTGATTCCATACGCTTCACCGATTTTGACAAAATCCGGGTTGCCCATCATGTCGACCCCGCTTTCACGATTATCGAAAAACAACTGTTGCCACTGTCGGACCATACCGAGGTAGCGGTTGTTGATGATTAGAATTTTTATCGGAAGCTTATGAATGGCAGCCGTCGCAAGTTCCGGCATCGTCATCTGAAATCCACCGTCTCCGACCACTGCAACAACAAGTTCATCGGGGCATCCCAACTGGGCTCCAATCGCCGAAGGCAGGCCATAACCCATCGTTCCCGCTCCCCCACTGGAAAGCCATTTTCGCTCTTCATTGGTTTTGCAAAACTGTGCGGTCCACATTTGATGCTGTCCAACATCGGTACTGATGATCGCCTTTGAGTCGGTTAGCCGGTCCAGTTCCTTAAGAACCTGCTGGGCTCTCAACCCTCCGCGTTTTGGAAATTTCAAAGGATATTTCTTTTTCCACTTCTCTATCTGTTTCAGCCAGGGCTGGCTGTCCAGTTTGCTGACCAACGGGATCAGATCTTCAAGAACCAGTTTGGCGTCTCCTGCAATTGAGACATCCGGATCAATGATCTTACCGAATTCTGCCGGGTCAACATCGATGTGGATCTTGGTCGCATCAGGACAGAATTCGCTAACCTTGCCTGTGATTCGGTCATCCCAACGTGCACCGATGGCCATGATCAGGTCACAATCCACGACTGTTTTGTTGGCATAGGCGGTCCCATGCATTCCCAGCATGCCCACGGAAAGCGGATGGGTTTCCGGAAATGCTCCCTTACCCAACAAGGTGGTGGTGACAGGTGCCTGAAGTTTTTCTGCAAGTCCAATGACCTGTCTTGATGCCTGGGCAATGACCGCACCGGCACCGACATAAAGAAGAGGTTTTTTGGAGGATGAAATCAATTCCGCGGCTTTTTCCAGATCTTCAGTTAATCCCCGTGCCGGGGGGGCATAGCCAGGCAGGTGAAATTCGTCGGTAAAGTCAGCCTCGCATTCAGCCGAAACCACGTCTTTTGGGAGGTCGACCAAAACCGGGCCCGGTCTTCCCGAAGTTGCTAAATGGAAGGCCTCATTCATCACCCGGGGTAGATCGTTGACTTCACGGACCAGGTAACTGTGTTTGACCACTGGCATCGTGACCCCGAAAACATCAGCTTCCTGGAAAGCATCCTTTCCAAGATTGGGAGTGATGGTCTGGCCTGTCAGCACGACCATCGGTACGGAGTCCATTTGAGCGGTGAGCAGGCCTGTGACCGTGTTCGTCGCCCCTGGTCCGGAAGTGACCAATACCACCCCGGGTTTGCCTGTGGCCCGGGCATATCCGTCTGCCATGTGGGTTCCCCCCTGTTCATGACGCACCAAGACGATTTTGATTTCTGGTGCATCCACCAGAGCGTCAAAAATCGGCATGCAGGCACCTCCTGGATAGCCGAAAAGATAATCCACCCCATGTCTGCGCAGTGCTTCAACGATGATCTGAGATCCGTTCATAAATTCCTTGATAACTTATTTTTAAGTTTTATCGAAAAATATCAGTTTAAATGATTCACCACAAGATTTTAATGCAAAATTGAAAGAATATATTCTTTTTTTAAAATATAAATCAAAAAACCTATGCAAGTTTTAGCAAAAAAATCATAGTTATTTTGCTATCCTGAATTCATAAATGCAAAATAGGCATGAAAAGTTTCAGATAAAATCAAAATGCATGGATGTAATTTTTGAAATAAATTTGGAGGGTGAGAAATGGATGTCGGTGGCATTCAATGGAGTTGGCGATTTTCATTGATTCTTGATGGACCTTTGGTTCTAATGTCAAAGCCTTGACGGAAACAATCGAGAATTACTTGAGGAGATAAATTTGTTTTCAGAAGAAGGACAGAAGGAACTGGAACGGATGCTAAGCCGTTATCCTATTAAGAGGAATGCTCTGCTCCCATTGCTCCACCTTGCCCAGCAGGAAAATGGAGGTTGGTTGAGTGAAGAATCCATTAAATATGTAGCCGAAATCTGTGAAGTTTCCGAAACCCATGTGGAGGGAGTGATCTCCTTCTACACCATGTATAAGCTTAAGAAACCAGGGAAATATCATCTTCAGATCTGCACCTGCGTTCCCTGTTGTCTGGTAGGGGGCGAGGAACTTCTGGAACATACCGAATCCAAACTGGGGATTCATGCAGGTTCGACCGGAGATGATGGAATGTTCAGCATTGAAGAGATGGAATGCATCGGTGCCTGCAGTTTCGCACCAGCAATCATCGTTAATGAGGACTATCATGAAAAGGTCAATCCTGAATCAATGGATCAATTGATTGCCGATTTAAGCAATAATCCCTGAAAAAGTTAGAAGATTCTCATGATCGAAGAAACACTGGTCCTGTTCCAAAATATCCGCAATCCCAGTTACGACAAATCCCTCAAGGGCTATAAAAAAGTGGGTGGATTCAAAGCATTGAAAAAGGCTTTGAAAATGAAACCAGAGGAACTGGTGGAAGTTGTCAAGGCTTCCGGTTTAAGAGGCAGAGGCGGAGCAGGATT
>LNZD02000138.1:0-7944 GCA_001469005.2 SAR324 cluster bacterium lautmerah10 | reverse complement strand
CATGGATACATTTATGTTCGAGGAGAGTATTTTCCTTCAATCAAAAGTTTGAATGAAGCCATCGATGAACTTTATGCGGCGGGTCTTTTGGGCGAAAATGCTCTTGGTAAAGGGAAACGCCTTGACCTCACAGTTCATACCGGCGCAGGGGCGTACATCTGTGGTGAAGAATCTGCACTGCTCGATTCATTGGAGGGCAAGCGCGGTCATCCCAGGGTGAAACCTCCCTTTCCTGCAGTTTCAGGTTTCAATGCATGTCCGACCACCGTCAATAATGTTGAGACCCTTACCTGCCTGCCTTTCATCGTCAATGAAGGGGCGGACGCCTTCAAGGATTTCGGTCCTGAGAATAATGCAGGGACCCATCTTGTCAGCCTCAGCGGACATGTGGAAAAACCCGGGGTTTACGAAGTAAGGATGGATGTCACTCTGAAACAGATCATCTACGACCTCGGCGGAGGAATCCGGGGTGGGAAAGCCCTCAAGGGAGTTATCCCGGGAGGTGCGTCATCACCAGTTTTGACTGCAAAAGAGATTGATGTCGAATACAGTTTTGATGCTCTTGGAAAAGCGGGGACGATGATGGGTTCGGCTGCAGTGATGGTCTTTGACGAAGACACCGACGTTGTCAAACTGCTTCACCGCATCACCCGTTTCTTCAATCATGAGTCCTGTGGGCAATGTACCCCATGCCGTGAAGGAACCCATTGGGCACGATTGATTGTCCAGGATTTTCTGAAAGGAAACGGAAACGAAAGAAAAATGAAACGACTCCATCGAGTCGGAGGAAACATGATGGGAACCACCGTCTGCGCATTGGGTGATGCCGCAGCAATGCCGATCACCAGCTTTGTGACGAAGTTTCCTGAAGAATTTGAAAAATATTACACACAGGCGGCTGCCTGAAAACACCTTGGAACCTTAGTAAGAACATGCCTTCTTTTGAACTGGATGGGAAAACGGTAGAATTCGAACCGGGAGAGAAAATTCTTTCTGCCGCCATGCGTGCCGGAATCCAGATCCCCCATTATTGTTATCATCCTGGAATGTCGGTCGTGGCCACATGCAGGATGTGCATGGTGGATGTCATCGACATGGGTAATGGAAGGCCTGCACCAAAACTTCAGACCAGTTGCTCGATGGATGCCGTCGAAGGAATGAAGGTGGAAACGATGAATGAAAAGGTCAAAGATGCCAAGGAATTGGTGATGGAATACCTTCTCATCAATCATCCGCTCGACTGTCCGATTTGTGACCAATCCGGTGAATGCGTGCTCCAGGATTATTCGTTTGAATTCGGCAGCGGTAAATCCGAAATGGAGTATTCCAAGCGGGTTTACGGCTGGCGTGATATCGGTACCTTTGTCGCTCTCGAGCGGAATCGGTGTATCCATTGCACCCGTTGTGATCGGTTCACCCGTGAAATCACTGGTACAAACGAATTCGGGATGTTTAACCGTGGTCATGAGTTGACCGTCGATACTTATTCTGACCGCCCCATGACCAACCAGTTCCAGGGCAATATGGCAGACATATGTCCTGTCGGGGCCATCACCGAGAAGGAATTCCGCTTCAAACGCCGGGTCTGGAAATTAAAGAAGACCCCTTCTATCTGTGTGGGATGTTCCACCGGTTGTAACGTCACCATCGAATACGACAAGAATGAAGTGTTCCGCCTCAAACCAAGGGACAATCCTGATGTGAACAAATGGTGGATGTGCGATCAAGGGCGTTTGACCTATAAGGATTTAAATATTCGAGAAAACAGAATTGCTCATCCCTTGGGAAAAACTGCGGAAGGATTTCAGGAAATCAGTTGGGAAAATGCATTTTCCGCAATCCGAGAAAAAATTTCGGAACTCCAGCCAACTTCCAATGAAGTGATAGGACTGGTGGATACCCATGCATCCAACGAAGAACTATATCTCTTCAAAAAACTGCTGAAAGAGGGATTTGATTCGGATCAACTATTCTTCCCTGATTTGGAATGGGAGCAGCCGGTATCTGATTTTTTCATCAACTCTCTGATTACCAGTGACAAAAGTCCAAATCGTGCCGGCGCACGGATGCTGGGATTGAAGGGAGCGAAGTCATCCGAAGAAGTGACCTCCAAAATTCCTACTGGGACCAAGGTCTTGCTGGTTTTCGGGAAACCTTTTGAAGATGAAAACCTGCTTTCCCAAACTGGAACGATTCCTTTGGTTATCAATATTGCTGCCTGGCAAAGCGGTTGGAGCGAAACAGCGGATGTGACTTTGCCAGGTAGGCTGCATTCCGAAAAAGACGCGACTTACACGAATAAGGCAGGACGTGTGCAGAGGGTCAACACAGCCATAAGAGCTTTTCACAAGACACGTCCTGATTGGATGGTTCTTTGTGGATTGATGGAATTATTGGATGTAGATAACAAGGCTGACTCTGCGGAAGCGGTGTTCCAGGAATTGTCAGAAAATGAAAAAGGATTCCAGGGACTGCAGTGGGAATCCATTGGCAGTGATGGAATCAATGCGGCTCAATTTGATGAGGACCCGGGACGTAACGAAGTTTCGGAACTTTCAAAAACGGCCTGAAAAAGATCTAAACCAACAAAACGCCCCATCAAACCCTCATGCTGACCCTCTTTTACATATTTGCCGCAATCAGCATCATTTGCGCTTTTGGAGTTCTTTTCATGAGAAATCCGATCCATTGTGCACTGATGCTCGTCGGAACTTTTTTCTGTCTGGGAGGCATCTATGTCATGCTCAACGCAGAATTTGTGGCAGTCATACAGGTTCTGGTTTATGCAGGGGCAATCATGGTACTTTTCCTTTTTGTATTGATGCTCCTTTCAACCAACGAACCGTCCCAGGTAGCAGTAAAGTGGGATGCGGCCAAGATGCTGGCGGTGATCATCACCGGGGGAATTTTCATTCAGGTTGCCTCAATCTTCTCAGACAGCGCCTTGACGCTGGGTGAAAAAGGAAACTACCCTTTGGAAAAAATTGAGGAAATCGGTTCCATTACCCTGATTGGACAATTACTTTTCACCGAATACGTGCTGCCTTTCGAAATCATTTCCATACTTCTTTTGGTCGCGGTAATCGGTGCAGTAGTGATTGCCAAACGACGTTTCAATTGAAATCAAGATGATACCTCTCACCCACATCCTCATCCTCAGCGCCCTTTTGTTTTCAATCGGAGTGCTTGGAGTAATGTTACGGCGCAACGTGATTGTCATTTTCATGAGCATCGAGTTGATGCTGAACGCAGTGAATCTGTCTTTCATCGGCTTTGCCCGTTCCCTGGATTCGATGACCGGAGTGGTTTTCATCTTTTTCATCATCGTTGTGGCAGCGGCAGAAGCGGTAGTGGGACTCTCTATCATTCTCGCCATCTACCGGACGCGAAAATCGCTCAACATTGATGATTTCAATCTATTGAAGTGGTAAAGGAATGTCACAAATCTGGCTGATTCCCGCATTTCCGCTGTTGGGCTTCTTGCTCAATGGATTTCTGGGGAAATTCTTTGGTACCCGATTTGTTAGCTTTGTCGGGCCGATGTCAATTGGATTGGCTTTCCTCCAGTCCGTTGTGCTTTTCTTTGAGATGCTCAAAACCGAGGGGCACCGCATCATCGAAAACCTCTATACCTGGATGGCCGCAGGCTCTTTCCAGGTCAATATCAGTTTCCAGGTCGATGAACTTTCAGGGCTTTACCTATTGATCATCACTGGGGTGGGTTTTCTGATCCATGTTTATTCCATCGGCTACATGAAGGGGGAGTCGGGCTACTATCGTTTTTTTGCCTACCTCAACCTTTTTGTCTTCTTCATGCTGATTTTGGTTCTCGGTGACAGCTTCCTGCTGATGTTTGTCGGCTGGGAAGGAGTGGGTCTCTGTTCTTATCTCCTGATCGGTTATTACTTTGAGAAACATTCCGCTGCAGAAGCCTGCAAAAAAGCGTTTTTGTTTAATCGTGTAGGAGATTTTGGAGTGCTTTCCGCAGTGCTCTTGATTTTCCTCAGTATCGGCAGTCTTGAATTCAACACGGTCAATGCCCAGGCTGCAGCCCAATTTGAATACGGAGGCGTTTTGGTGACGGTGATCACCCTGCTGCTTTTTCTTGGAGCAACTGGGAAATCGGCGCAGATTCCACTCTATGTATGGCTTCCCGATGCGATGGAAGGTCCGACGCCAGTTTCCGCCCTGATCCATGCGGCCACAATGGTTACTGCCGGGCTCTACATGGTTGCCCGACTCAGCCACCTGTTTATGCTGGCCCCTGTAACAATGAATGTAATCGCCGTAGTCGGAACGGTGACTGCTCTGCTGGCGGCCACCATCGCCATCACCCAAACCGACATCAAACGCGTTCTGGCCTATTCCACCGTGAGTCAGTTGGGGTATATGTTTCTTGCCATGGGTGTGGGCGCCTTCACGGCAGGTATTTTTCACGTCATGACCCATGCCTTCTTCAAGGCTCTGCTTTTCCTGGGGTCAGGATCAGTGATTCACGCGATGCATCATGAACAGGATATGATGAGGATGGGGGCTTTAAGAAAGAAACTTCCCATTACTTACCTCACCATGATGGCTGGAACCCTGGCGATTGCAGGAATTCCGTTCTTTTCAGGTTTTTTCAGTAAGGATGAAATCCTTTGGAAAGCCTTCAGTTCTCCCCTCGGTGGAGGTGTTTTCTGGGCACTCGGGTTCCTAACTGCAGGATTAACCTCCTTTTATATGTTCCGAATGATGTATCTGACCTTCCATGGAAATTCGAGGGTCGATTCGCATCTCCAATCGCATCTGCATGAATCGCCATGGAGCATGACAGGACCGTTAATGATTTTGGCGGTGCTTTCCATCTTCGGCGGATTTTTTGGAGTACCTCATGCGCTCCATTTTCTTCCGAACGGGATGGAACTGTATTTTCATGACTTCTTTGCAAAACTTCCCGGCGAAGCCCATGGATCGGTTGATACTGAGATCATGTTGATGATCCTTTCGGTCGTTCTTGCCCTCTTCGGTTGGTTCTGGGCGCGTAGGATGTACAGTGGAAGCCTGGAAGCGGCAAGAAGGCTCAGTGCGAGCTGGCGCACGCTGTATGACCTTTCCCTGAATAAATGGTATGTGGATGAAATCTATCAGGCTCTGATCGTTACACCCGGGCGTTTGCTCAGCACCCACCTGCTCTGGCAGGCTTTCGATAAAAATGTCATCGACCGTTCGGTGAATGGTTCCGGAGTGATTTCACGTGGGGCCGGCGGGCTTATCCGGGGACTTCAGGACGGGGTCATGCAAACCTATGCTTTGATTTTTGCGATCGGTACCCTGACCGTCATTTGGTATATCTTCTAAATGCGAATCCTCCATTTCATCTTTCTCTTTTTTTTCATTGCAGGCAGTCATGCCTGGGCGATGAAAATCGGAGTCGTGGACCTCAACCGTGCCCTCAATGAATCGGAAGCCGGGATTCGTTCCAAAAATGTGCTTGAAACCAAGGGCCGCCAAAAACAGCAGGAATTCAAACTCGAAGAAGAGGAACTTCGGGAACTGGCTGAGGAATTACGCAGTAATCCTCTTCTGACTCCCAAAGCCAAAGAGCAGAAACAGCAGCAGCTTCAACAGGGTCAACAAGCTCTGCGTGCAAAGGTCCAGCAGTTTGAACAGCAGCTTCGCGGTGAAGAACGTCGTTTTACTGAAGAAATTTTCCGTGAGTTGAAAGGTGCCATCCGCACGGTTTCCATCCGCGATAAATATGATCTGGTTCTGGAGAAGAATGCGGCCCAGGTTATCCTCTACATGAAACAGGAAACCACCGATTTCACCCAGAAAGTCATCGATCACTACAATTCTCTGAAAGCCAACGAGTGATGAAGGATCTCGAGGCAATCAAAGGGATATTACCCCATCGGTATCCGTTTTTGATGATTGATCGGGTTCTTGAAGTCGAAGCAGGAACCTATTGCAAAGCCTTGAAAAACATCACTGCGAATGAAGAAGTCTTTCAGGGGCATTTCCCTCAACAGGCGGTATTTCCTGGGGTCCTGATGATTGAGGCTTTGGCTCAGACCGCCGGGATGGTCATCCATTCTGCTTCAGAAGGAGAAGAGGAAAGCCTGTTCTTTTTTGCGGGGATCAACAATGCCAAGTTCCGCGCACCGGTGGTGCCGGGAGATCAGTTGATCCTGGAAACAACCCTTTCCAACCGACGGAAGAATTTCTGGGTTTTTGACGGAAAAGCGAGTGTTGATGACAAGCTCGTGGCACAGGCTGAAGTAAGGTTGATGAAATAAATGATTTCCGTTGACGAAGTCAAAAAAATCGCGCGGCTTTCCTGCCTCGAACTGAGCGAGGAAGAAACCGAACAATACGCCAAGGAATTCAACACCATCCTTGAACATTTTGAGGTGCTGAAGACCGCAGAACTGGGTGAGGAAGTTGAAGAGCAATCGATTCACCTTCCAGGTGAAGGCCGCGAAGATGAAAGAATAACATCACCGGTTTCTCCCCAAGATTTCAGTCCCTACCTTGAGAATGGATTCTTCAAGGTTCCACGAGTGATCGATTCCGGAAGCTGAATTTTCCTTCCATTAAATGTTTCTCCGGACTGATCGGGCAATTCCAGGAGGGTGTTCGGTCCATTTGAAATCCCAGAAGAACCAACGGTTCCATGGATTCTACCGTCTCTTCCTGGAAAACCAACCTTCTATTATCTTCACGCACTCCCAGGCATTTTTGGGTCCTTGCACTTCTGCTGACCCTGATCCTTCATTTTTTGATCATCTGGCTGCTTTCTGACTGGTTGCGCCAAAAACCTAAAAAACCTCAATTCTTGAGGGTCGAATGGCTTCCTCCCCCACAAAAACCAGTCCTGAAAAAAACAAAGGCTCAGATACCTATTCCGGTTCCGGAAGAAACCGAAGAACCGGATAAACTCAATGATCTGATCCAAAAGGAGCCTGCTGAAAAACTGAGCATGAAGATGCTCAAAACCGCTAAGAAAAATCCAGATTCAGAAAAATCAAAGATTTCTCAGGGACTTCCTTCCGAACCTGCAGGGATTCAGAAAAACCCAGAAAATCCGCTGAATTCCAAAGAGGATCCATCGAAGTCATCCTCGGATTCCATTCTTTCTCAAACAGAGAGTCCAAAAGAGAGCGGTGAGGAAAATGAGCTGGAAGAGTCCCTCGCGTTTTTACCTCCCCAAGCTCTCGAAGATGAATTCTAAGAGGTTGCTCAGAAAAAACCCGAAGTCGGAAAATTGGAACCACTTCCAGAAAACTGGATGTTGAGAAAATCTGTTCCAAAATCGGAGGAAAAATCAAACTCTCCCGGATTAAGAAGCTTGATTCAAAATGCATGGCTTTCAGAAATTCCTGGTGAAGATCAGGAGGGACCTCCGCCGCCTCCGGGAAGTCCTGGAGCTTCAAGACAAGGTTCCGGATTTTTTACTCTGAGCAGTTACGACTGGCCTTATGAATCCTACATGGGGCGCTGGGCAAAGGCGTTGGTTTATCATTGGCGCAACAATCCTCCGATGGATTACGTTTCAAGGCTTCATCCCCAGGGGGGTGAGGTGTTCGTGCTGGTCAGCCTCAATCGGAGTGGTGAACTGAATACCTATGAAGTAACCCAGATTCATCGTGCTTCGAGGGAAATGGAACAGTCCGTTCTAGATGCGGTTCTCTCTTCATCCCAACTTCCTCCACTTCCTGAAGATCATGAAGAAGACCTGCTTCAAGTCCATTTTCGGTTTATTTATCCTCCTCTACGGGTTAAGAAAATCTGATCTGTAATTCAAATGACAATGAATCCAAAAAAAGGATCTTTTTAGATTCAAATCTCTATTTCTTTCTTTTTAATCCAATCTTTTTGATATAAATTAGAAAACCATTAAGCATAAATTAATTATTATTACCATCTCATGAAATTCGATCAAATCTCATTTATTTAAAAAAA
>LNZD02000137.1 GCA_001469005.2 SAR324 cluster bacterium lautmerah10 | reverse complement strand
AATCAATTGATTGAAACGGTAAAAAGTTATGCATCCCAACCGACTCAGGTCATTTTGAAAGAAAAACCTGAAAGAAATATCAGGAACCAGTGTTTGAATAACCTGAATCACATTTCACTTCAAGATTCCGATAAAACTCAAAAATTCAGTCTGCTTCCTGGTAATTGGCATCCTGCAGGATTCAAGGTTGAAGATCTTGGCAAACCAATACTTCGCAAACATCTATTTCAATGGATGCGTTATGACAACCGAGCCGTTTTGGCCAAACTTTTCGGAAAGCAAATTCGAACCATGTTGAATCCCCTGCTCAGAAAACTGCAGGGGCGGAAAATTCGTTATAACCAATACCTTGTTCCCGGAGGGTTCAAGGCAGTTCCTGATAATGAAGACAAACCGGAAGATCTGTTTCTGATGAAATTCGATGGAAGTCCGATTAAGGAGAATGAGTTCTATCAGGTCTGGATGACCAATTACCACTGGAACGGCGGAGCCGATGTCCGCTCTCGAGCGTTACTTCATGATTCTCAGTTGTTGAGAAGAGATTCCAGGTTTTTACGGGAAAGGGTTTTTGATTTCATGAAACAGGACCAGCCTCAATTGCCAAAATCCTGTTTGAAGTTTCTTGAGCCTCTCAAAAAACCGAACTTGATTTCGGAGCAGTGAAATCCCTCCAAACAAATATCACAAGTTTCCCAAATTTCTGGGAGATGGAAAGTATCCGGAATCACCAATAGGAAAGAGAGTTTTCAAAAAGCTCTTTCATCTGTTCCCTGCTGACCGGGCATGGGGCATTGTCTATCAGTCTTTTCTGGGCGTAGGATCTTTCAGTCAGGTCTTCAAGATCATCTCTTCCATAACCCACGCCCTGCAAACCGTTGGGAATTCCTGTGTCCTTCATCATCTTGATCAATTGGTTTGCAAGCAAGGAACCTCCGTCTTCCATCGATGCTCCTTGTGTTTCAGCCCCCATTGCCTTTGCGGCCTGAAAATGCCTTTCCTCGCAAGCGCTTCCGGTGAACCTGAACACCGCAGGGGAATTGACAATGACGGAAATGCCATGGGGAACCAGAGCATGATCGGAAGACCATCCATCGGGTTGATAGTCTTTGCAAAGTCCTGCAACGGCGTAAGACATGCCATGGGGAAGATGACAGCCTGCATTACCGAATCCGATTCCTGCAAGCATGCCCGCAAACATCAGGGCTTCAAGGTTTTCGTCTTCAGGATCGTGTACGGCCTGGATCAAATTTTCGCCCACAAGTTGGATCGCCTCCAGGCAGGCGATATCACTGTAAGGATTCGCTCCCTGGCTTAAAGGTCTTCGAGAGGGATGATCCGGTGCCTGTCGGTGGGTGAAAGGCCTTGCGGTCAGTGACTCACAGGCATGGCTGAAAACGTCGAAAGCATTTGCTGCCCGGATCATGGGATGAAGGGTTTTTAAACTTAGAGGATCAAGCAAACCCAAATCAGGACGGAGTCTTGGACTGACAATACCGGTTTTGGCTTCCATCTCAAGCAGATCGAAAATCGCGATTCCTGTGCATTCACTGGCGGTGCCGAAAGTTGTCGGACAGGCGATATGAGGTTTTAATGGTCCCGGTACGGGTTTGGCTTTTCCGATGGGTGCATTGACGTAGTCCAGAAATTCAGATGGAAAGCATGAATATAAATTAGACGCCTTGCAGGTATCCATCACCGAACCTCCACCGACTGAAACAAATCCATCGAATTTGCCTTCTGATGCGAATCGAGAGCCGGCTTTGAATGACCGGTCGGTAGGTTCCACTTCGACCTCGTCATAGATCTCACATTCCATTCCGGCTTTTTCCAATGAGTTCACTGCAATTGTCAAAGATTCCTGTTCGGCCACGATTCGGTCGGTAAAAACAGCAACCCTTCTCATCCCAAGTGATTTAGCATCTTCCCCGAGTTCATTCAGTACTCCGTTTCCGAATTTAATTTTCGGGGCTTCTACAGAAAACACCTTGTCTCCTCCAAGTTTTCTCGTGAAATAGCCTCGATCAGCCATGGTCAATTTTGATGGAAAATTTGTATTTCGAATGTGATTTCCCGAACTTTGCTGATCTGGCAAATGCATGTAAAGCCAAAAAAGATTTTGAACATACTGAAAAAATATCAATCAACAAAATATTTTCGTTGATGCTTTTCTTGTCTTGTACTGAGTTCCTCTCATCGGTGAGACTAAAAGTCTCATTTTGTGAATTTGTATTCGTCTGATTGGGATTGAAACAGTACTTTTCTAAAACTCAGGATTAAATTTGGAAACTGATCAAAAAAAAGGATCATACCTGACACGTGCCCTGGCAGTGATCGAAAAAGCAGCATTGGCTGAAAGACCACTGACTCCGACAGAAATCAATAACGAACTGCAAATTCCAAAGGCGACCATCCATCGGCTTTGTCAATTTCTGGAAGATGAACAGTTTCTTCAAAAATCTCTTGAGGGGAAAAGGCTGATTCCAGGCTCCCGTCTGAGGAAGATTGCTTTGGGGGTTTTTCGTAACGATCAGTTCCGTTTGGAACGCAGCCTGATACTCCAACAATTATCCGACGATATTGGAGAAACTTGTAATATTTCGGTGCCGGACGGTATTCAAATGCGTTATGTGGAACGTGCAGAGAGCCATTGGCCTCTCAGGATGCAGCTTCCTGTAGGCACCAAGGTACCTTTATATTGCACCTCAAGCGGTAAACTTTATTTAAGTACACTGCCGGAAAAGAAGTTGAATCAATTGATTGGTCGTTTCAGGTTTGAAGCTCATACAGCGAACACCTTGACTTCTGTTGATGCATTAAAAAGAGAAATAGCGCAAATCAGGAAAGAAAAAATAGGAACGGATAGAGAGGAATTTCTTGAGGGTATGGTTTGTGTTGCGGTACCTATTGTTGATCAGCAAAAGCGTTTTTTTGCGACCCTTTCTTTTCACGCGCCAAGCAGCCGACTTACCCTGGAAGAGGGATTGGCGCATGTTCCACGACTTCGTCAAGCTTCATCTGAATTAACCAGCCTTTTAGCAGATGATATTGACTCATCCCAGAATTAAACCATGAAAACTTCGCTTAGGGATCCAATAAGAGTTGACATAAAACGCGGAGGCTTGGTGGAGAGCCGACATCAGATCTCGGCAGTATTGATGCATCCTGACGGAACTTTAGAGGAGTGTTGGGGAGATCCCAAAATGTTGGTCTTTCCTCGTTCTGCGGTCAAACCTTTACAGGCGATGGCACTTGTGAGTTCCGGAGCGGTAGAAAAATTCAACCTGACTTCCCAGGAAATCGCATTGGCTTGCGCGTCACATGGAGGTGAGACGATGCATGTGGAAGGGGTCAGGAACTGGCTTTCAAAGGTTGGCTTACAGACAACAGATTTGGAAACTGGCTTTCAAAGGTTGGCTTACAGACAACAGATTTGGAATGCGGATCTCACTGGCCATCCCACCAGGAATCGGCACACAGAATGATTGCAGACGGGGTCTTCCATCAAGCGGAGCATAATAACTGTTCGGGCAAGCATGCCGGTTTTTTGACACTTGCCCTTCAATTGGGGCATCCGCATAGGAATTACATCCAGCCAGATCACCCTGTTCAACTCCGGGTAAAGGAGGTCTTGGAAAAGAGTTGTGATGTTGAATTATCCAAAATGGAACCGGCTATTGATGGCTGTTCAGTTCCAACCTGGGCGATGCCCCTTGAAAACATAGCGATAGGGATGGCACGTTGGGGAACAGGTTCAAAACTTGACCCGGAATTTTGTAAGGCCTCTGAAATAATTTCCAAGGCAATGGTCCTTCATCCACATTTGGTTGCAGGACAGGGGCGTTGCTGCACAAGAGTTTTAAGCCATTTCAAGGGAAAGGTCCTCGTAAAAACCGGTGCCGAAGGAGTGTATTGCGCTGCCTTTCCAGAACTGGGACTCGGAATGGCGCTCAAATGTCATGATGGTCAAAAAAGGGCTTCTGAGGCGGGTCTAGTTGCGCTCATTCAAAAACTTGATCTCGTGGATGAGCAGCAAGCTGAAATACTTTCTTCCAGTAAAATCAAGAATCATAATCAGATTTTAGTGGGTGAGATCAAAGTGAGAATTCCATGAAAGATCGGATTAAATAC
>LNZD02000136.1 GCA_001469005.2 SAR324 cluster bacterium lautmerah10 | reverse complement strand
GCGGGGATGCAGGCAAGTCTGCTGGGATGCTGCCCTGAAAGTTATGTCATCGACAACGATATGCTTGGGGCGATCAACCGGACGGTTAGGGGGATCGAGGTCAATGAAGACACAATGGCTTTTGAAACGATGCAGCAGGTATGTACCGAAGGACCCGGACATTATCTTGGGCATGAGCAAACCCTGTCCCGGATGCAGTCCGATTACCTTTATCCAGAGCTTGGAGATCGTGAAAACATCAACAACTGGATAGACCAGGGTTCCTCCAACATCGAAGAACGAGCCTCTCAAAGAGCGAGGGAAATCATCGAAAGCCATTTCCCAGATCACATCGATCCCGAAATAGAGATGAGAATCCGCAATGAATTTCCAGTACGGGTTCAAACAGGACCCAGTCAAACCATCGAACCCCGTGTTGCATAATTTTCAGATGAATTCTCCTGATTTCAAAGTCCTGACCTTCGATGTTGCCGGGACCCTGATCGATTTTGAGACAGGCATCCTGAACTGGTTTCAACCTCATCTGGAACAGTTGGATTTGGAAGTCGACGAGGAGGAAATTTTAAATGCATTCGCCAAAACCGAAGCACATTATCTCAAAATCCTTCCCAAGAGCTCATTTACTGGGCTTTTGCCGGTGATCTACAGCGACATGATGAGAAGCTGGGGTTTTTCTCCTGGAGAGGATGAAGGGATCTACTTTCAGGAATCGGTTAAAGACTGGCCGCCTTTTTCGGACACCATTGAGGCACTCAAAGAACTGAAAAAGAATTTCACGCTGGTGGCAGTATCAAATTGTGACTCTTCCTACCTGGAATGGATGTCATCCAGTGTAGGGCATCCTTTTGACACAATGATCTGCAGCGATATGGTGGGCGCGAATAAACCCGATCCTGTACCTGTATCGGGATTAGGTTGGTCCTCGGCATGGATTCATCGTCGTTTCAACCGACCTGGTTTTGGTGCGACTCCGGCACCTTACCGCATGGTCAAACCGACCTTCAACCTGCAAAGCCTGAATGAATTGGTGGATCTCCTCCACAAGCAACTCGAGGACGGGAGACAAAAACGTGAAGGTACTTTCAGCCTCCGGGTAACATTTAATCATACGGAAGCGGCCTGAATTAAAAAAGAAAATGGCAGAACGGAAAAGACGCGGCGGAGGTAGATCCGCCAGGCAGGCCGAAAGGCAAAAGCCGAAATCCCAAACGGTGCCTTACATTAAACGGAACATACCGGTTTATAATCTCCTCAACGAGGAAGGCCTGAGTCTCATTGAAAACAATGCCGACACGATTTTGCAGGAAATCGGTATCGACTTCCGGGGGGATCCGGAAGCACTGGAAATCCTCAAGGATGCAGGTGCGGATGTGAAGGAGGAAAGGGTGCGATTCCCCAAAGGAATGTGCCAAAGTCTGATTCGCGATACTGCTCCCAAGGAATTCATTCAACATGCCCGAAATCCTGAAAGAAATGTTGTCATCGGCGGGGAGAATCTGGTTCTGGTTCCTGCTTACGGCTCTCCCTTCATCAGAAATGTAGAAGAAGGAAGACGCTACGCGACGATTGAGGACTTCCGTAATTTTGTCAAACTCGCCTACCTCAGTCCTGAGCTTCACCATTCCGGAGGAACCATTTGTGAGCCGGTTGATCTGCCGGTAAATAAACGGCATTTCGACATGGTTTATACCCATATGCGTTACAGTGATAAGCCCTTTATGGGTTCGGTTACTGCACCCGAGCGCGCTGAAGACACGGTGGAGATGGCAAAAATTCTGTTTGGCGCTGATTTCATCGACAACAACACCGTGATCACCAGTCTCATCAATGCCAATTCTCCAATGGTTTGGGATTCGACGATGTTGGGAGCGATGAAAGCTTATTCCCGGAACAACCAAGCCGTGGTGGTTTCGCCGTTTTGTATTTCAGGCGCGATGTCTCCTGTGACGGTGGCAGCCACATCGAGTCAACTCTATGCTGAGGCTCTTTCCGGAATGGCGTTTGCTCAACTGGTTCGTCCTGGAGCGCCAGTGATTTTTGGGACCTTTTCCAGTTCGATGTCCATGCAGTCTGGAGCGCCGACTTTCGGCACTCCCGAACCCCAGCAGGTGCTCTACATCGTGGGGGCCCTGGCCCGACGCCTCGGGGTGCCTTTCCGCAGTGGCGGGGGGCTATGCGCTTCTAAAATTCCAGATGCCCAGGCAGCCTACGAAGCGGCCAATACCCTGCAGCATGCAATGCTGGCAGGAGTGAACTTCATGCTCCATACGGCAGGATGGCTCGAAGGAGGACTGGCAATGGGCTACGAAAAATTCATCATGGATCTCGACCAGGCTGGAATGATCCAGGCTTTTTGCAATGGAGTTGATCTTACCGAGAATGGGCTTGGGCTGGACGCAATGCGTGAAATAGGACCGGGCAGTCACTTTCTCGGTTCTGCCCACACCCAGGCCAATTTCGAAACCGCCTTCTACCGTTCCGAATTGTCTGATAACAACAGCTTCGAACAATGGGAGGCAGAAGGCGCCTTGGATATGGCGCAACGTGCCGAAAAAAAATGGAAATCCATGCTGGAATCCTATGAAATGCCTCCGATCGACCCTGCAAAGGATGAAGAACTCCAAGAATACATGGAACGAAGGAAAAACTCTTTTCCGGATCAGAATTACTAACCCTTTTTTATCAAGGATAATTCATGAGCGAAGAAGAACAATTTAATGAAGATGAGGAACTGGATCTCTCGACCCTTCCTGATGATGAACTCGTTCAGCAGATGCACGATGATCTTTATGATGGTTTGAAGGAAGAGATTGAGGAGGGGACGAACATCCTTCTGGAACGGGGATGGGGTGCGGACAAAATCCTGAACGATGCCCTGGTCGAAGGGATGCGGATCGTTGGCATCGATTTTAGGGACGGAATTCTTTTTGTCCCGGAAGTCCTTCTGGCAGCGAATGCGATGAAAGGGGGAATGGCCATCCTCCGTCCGCTTTTAGCGGAAACCGGCGCGCCTCCGATCGGAAAAATGGTGATTGGTACCGTCAAGGGCGATATCCATGACATTGGTAAAAACCTGGTTGGAATGATGCTCGAAGGAGCAGGGTTCGAAGTGATCGACCTCGGCATCAACAATCCTGTTGAAAACTACATGGATGCCCTTGAAGAACATAAACCGGACATGTTAGGAATGTCAGCCTTGTTGACCACCACGATGCCTTACATGAAAGTTGTCATTGATGAATTGGTCAACCGGGGTATCCGTGATGATTATATTGTCCTGGTGGGAGGTGCCCCCTTGAACGAGGAATTTGGCAAGGCGATAGGCGCTGATGCTTACTGTCGTGATGCGGCTGTGGCAGTTGAAACAGCAAAAGCACTGGTCAAGGAAAAAAGAGAGAAACAGGCTGAAGGAGTGGCTGCTTGATGAAGCAAATTCCTCAAGTGTTGATGCTCGCCTGTGGGGCCTTGTCCCGGGAGATCGAAGCCTTGAAAAGGCAGAACCAGATGGATTGCTGGACGGTCCGGTATCTTCCTGCAAGTTGGCATAATCTGCCTCACAAGATACCTCAGGGCTTGGAAGAAAACCTGAAGAAGGCAAAAAACCATTATTCCCGAATTTATGTTGCCTACGCGGACTGCGGAAGCGGAGGCGGGATTGACCGGCTGATTGAGGATTATGATGTAGAGAGACTTCCTGGAGCCCACTGCTACGAGTTTTTCAGTGGAAGCGAGAATTTTGAAACAATGATGGAAGAAGAGCCTGGTACTTTTTTTCTAACGGATTTTCTGGTGAAGACTTTTGAAAAGTTGGTAATCAGGGAACTGGGGTTGGATGTTCATCCAGAATTGAAAAACGAATATTTCAAAAACTACCATCGACTGGTCTATCTCGCGCAAACCGAGGATTCCGAACTGAGGGAAAAGGCAGAAAAAGCGGCAGATCAGCTTGAATTACAGTTTGAGTACCGCTTCACCGGTTATGGGACCCTGGAAACGGTCATGAACACCTGGCAGCAATCAAAATCCTATGGCAAAGCTGATCAGCATCTACTGGCGTGACATCCCTTCCCAGGTGATTGTCAAAAAAGGGCGCAAGAGTGCGAAAATTCAACTTTCCGAACGGTTTCAGGTTGCCATCGACAAAGCAGCAATGCGAGCGGGAAGGCAGGGGAGTTCGGAGTATCTGGATGACTGGCGCAGAGATTATACCGAATGTGGAGACGACCTGGAAAAGGAGGCGGGTGAGGCTGCTGAGAGATACGAAGCCGAATATTCTGATGAACGTCTATCTCTGTTGGCAAAGGCCAAGGGAATAGATCAGGAACAATGAAATCAAATCAATATTGTTAACGAAGATATGACTGAAACCATTATTAGCTCTGCTACTAAAGAAATCCGGATTGGATTTGATCAGCCTTTTGTGATCATCGGTGAGCGGATCAATCCCACCGGTCGAAAAATGCTCGCCAAGGAAATGGCTGAGGGAGATTTTTCCAGGGTGGAAAAGGATGCCTTGGCCCAGGTTGCAGCCGGTGCCCATATGCTTGATGTCAACGCAGGCATTCCACTCGCGGATGAACCGGGAATCCTTGCAGAAACGATCAAACTGGTCCAATCCCTGACGGATGTTCCACTGTCGATTGATTCCTCCATTGTTGCTGCGTTGGAAGCAGGTTTAGAAGTCTATCAGGGAAAGGCCTTGCTCAACTCGGTAACCGGGGAAGAGGAACGCCTGGAATCGGTACTTCCGCTGGTCAAGAAATACAACTGTGCCGTGGTTGCCATTTCCAATGATGAAACCGGGATCTCCGAAGATCCGGATGTCCGTTTCGAAGTGGCAAAAAAAATTGTCGAACGTGCCGAGGATCATGGTATTCCGAGGGCCGATGTGGTTGTCGATCCTCTGGTGATGCCGATCGGTGCCATGGGGACCGCAGGAGTCCAGGTCATGCAACTCGTTCGGAGGCTTCGTGAAGAATTGAAAGTCAATACCACCTGTGGAGCGTCGAATGTCAGTTTTGGACTTCCCAATCGGGATGGGGTCAATGCAGCATTCCTGACGATGGCGATGGCGTCGGGACTCACTTCTGCCATCACCAACCCCCTTCATGACTCCATCATGCAGGCAGTGATGGGAGGGGATGTGATGCTTGGCAAAGACAGCAACTGTGCCAACTGGATCAGGAAATACCGTGAGCCATCCCCTGAAAATAACGCATCAGGAGCAGGCAGGAGGGAACGGCGCCGTTCCAGATCTCGCGTTGCATAGAAAATCATGACAGTCAGCATTTTTGAATTATTTAAAATCGGGATCGGACCTTCCAGTTCGCATACGGTGGGTCCGATGAAAGCAGCCCGGCTTTTTTTAAAAAATGCTGTTGAAGAACAACATTTCGATGCTGCTTCAGCGGTGATAGTGGAACTCTACGGGTCGCTGGCCCTGACGGGTGTTGGACATGGTACCGACAAAGCAATACTCATGGGCCTTGAAGGCGAAACACCCGAAGAGGTTGATCCTGAAAGTGTGGATCTTCGATTTCATCAGATCTGCAGAGATGAAAAAATCAATTTGCTGGGGAATAGGACGGTCCCTTTCTCAACGGCAAACAACCTCATCTTTCATAAAGACGAACAGCTTCCCCATCATTCTAACGGTATGCGTTTTTCTTTAATGGGTCATTCACAAAAAACTTTGTTCAGCCAAATCTTTTATTCGGTTGGTGGAGGATTCGTTCTGGAAGAAACGGAGATGGAAAACAGTTCCAGTGAAAACTCGATTCGAGTTCCCTACCCTTTTTCGAGTGCGTCAGAATTGTTGCAACATTGTGAAAACCAGTCGATGAGTATCGCCGATCTGGTTCTCACGAACGAAAAAACATGGCATCACGAAGACAAAATTCAGGAAGGGATTAACAGGATTTGGCATGTGATGCAGGGGTGTGTGCGAAGAGGACTGGAATCGGAGCAATCATTTCTTCCCGGTGGACTCCACTTAAGGCGAAGGGCGAGAAATCTCTTCCGTGAGTTGGACCAGGAACGCGATCAGGGACACCGCGAGATGATGGATTGGGTCAGTCTCTATGCCATTGCAGTGAACGAGGAAAATGCAGCAGGAGGAAGAGTGGTCACTGCTCCTACCAATGGAGCTGCAGGAGTGATTCCGGCGGTGATGCATTATTGTCTCGATACCCGAAATGATTTTAATGAAGCAGCTGTCGCGGATTTTTTACTCACTGCCACTGGAATCGGAATTTTATTTAAGGAAGGTGCCTCGATTTCCGCAGCCGAAGTGGGTTGTCAGGGAGAAATCGGGGTTGCCTGTTCAATGGCCGCAGCAGGGCTTGCTTCCGTGATGGGAGGGACCCCGAAGCAGGTGGCCAATGCCGCAGAAATAGGAATGGAACATAACCTGGGACTGACCTGTGATCCGGTGGGAGGACTGGTTCAGATTCCCTGTATTGAACGCAATACCATGGGAGCAGTGAAAGCCATCAATGCTGCCAGGCTTGCCATGCGTGGTGATGGGGAGCATAAAATTTCTCTGGACCACGTGATCTCAACCATGCAACGAACCGGTGCGGATATGCTGCACCATTATAAGGAAACATCACTGGGAGGACTTGCTGTCAGCACCATTGAGTGCTGATTTAATGAGAAATGATTCAGCCCATAAATCATTATGAACCAAACAAATAACACCAAAAGTTATCAACCTTTGCCAAACATTCCTGCGGATATTGAAATCTCCCAGAAGGCAGAGATGAAACCGATCCAGGATATAGCTTCCAAGCTGAACTTGAATGAAGAGGATTTGGAAGTTTACGGAAAATACAAAGCAAAACTTGAGGACCAGTCCTGGGAAAGAATCAAGGATCGCCCAGACGGCAAACTGATTCTGGTCACGGCCGTGACTCCGACTCCTGCTGGAGAAGGGAAAACATGCACCTCCATCGGACTGGCCCAGGCATTCGGGAAACTTGGTGTTGAACACGCCCTGGCTCTCAGGGAACCCAGCATGGGGCCGACATTCGGTATCAAGGGAGGTGCAGCAGGAGGGGGTTACTCTCAGGTGTTGCCAATGGAAGACATCAACATGCACTTCACCGGAGATTTGCATGCCATTGCGGCTGCTCACAACCTGCTCGCTGCTGTGGTGGACAATTCGATGCATTTCGATAACCCGCTGGACCTCGACCCGGATCGTGTGACCTGGCGCAGAACCCTTGATGTCTGTGACCGTCAATTGAGAAATTGTGAAGCAGGCTTGGGTTCCAAATTTGATGGATTTCCTCATTCCACCGGTTTCGATATCGTTGCGGCTTCCGAGGTGATGACGATCATGGCCTTGGCCAAGGATATGGAAGATCTTCGGGAGAGGCTTGGAAGGATTGTGGTCGGTTACAACCGTTCCGGGAAACCGGTTTTTGCAAGAGAACTCAATTGCATCGGATCCCTTTGCGTGATCCTCAAGGATGCCCTGAAGCCGAATCTGGTTCAGACCACGGAACATACACCGGTGATGATCCATTGCGGCCCTTTTGGAAACATCGCCCACGGATGCAACAGTGTCCGGGCGACCAAGATGGCATTGAAACTGGCACCCTATGTGGTCACCGAAGCAGGATTTGCAGCAGATCTTGGTGCCGAAAAATTCATCCATATCAAGTGCCGTCAGGCAGGTTTGAATCCCAATGCTGCAGTGCTCGTTGCCACCATTCGTGCCCTGAAATTCCACGGGGGAGTAGAAAAGGAAAATCTCGGTGTTGAAAATGTAGAAGCCCTGAGAGAAGGTTGTCAAAACCTGAAAACCCATGCTGAAAATGTCAGGAAATACGGGCTTCCAGTAGTTGTCGCCATCAACCGTTTTCCTACGGATACGGATGAGGAATTGGAAACCGTAAGGCTTTTCTGTGAATCCATCGGAGTCGATTGTGAACTCAGTGAAGTCGTCGCACGGGGGGGAGACGGGGGTACCGAATTGGCGAAAACGGTCAAACGGTTGGTTGATGAAACTCCTGGCGCACCCTCCTACCTTTATGATCTTGAGGACAACCTGAAAACCAAGATTGAGGCCGTAGCCCGTGAGATTTATCGGGCTGATGGTGTGGATTATACCGAAGAGGCAGAAGCCTCCATTGCCCGTCTCGAGGAAAACCAACTGGACCAGTGGCCGGTCTGTATGGCAAAAACCCAGTCGTCCCTTTCCGATGATCCCAAAAAGAAGAATGCCCCCAGAGGATGGCGTCTTCAGGTAAGAGATGTGAAGGTTTCCAATGGAGCGGGTTTCATCGTCGCCTTGACCGGAAAAATGATGCTGATGCCGGGAATGCCGAAGGAAGCGGCTTTCAACCGCATTGATATCGATTCCGAAGGCCGGATCAGTGGACTGTCCTGAAGATGACAGCCCTTGTATTCATGAAGCGATTGTTTGATAATCATTGGTTTTGAAAAACTGGATGAACGTTTTCCTGAGGACTTTGGTTTTCGGGAAAACTACTGATATTTAATTTTTTATCGTAAGGAAATATGGCCTACGCGCATGAGTGGATGGAAAGTATTCCTGTTGCTCACATGTTCTTTCATTGGGTCCAGTATGGAGTGATGCTCGGGATTTTGGCATTTTCTCTCAGGGCTTTGAAAAAATATCTTAAAAAATAGAACCTCCGTTTTCTTCGAAGGAACATGAGTTTGCAGAATTCAACCAACCCTGAACCTTTGTTCGACTTTCTGAATGAGCAGAAGATTCCCTATCAGCGTATGGACCATGACCCGGTCTACACCGTGGAAGAATCAAAGAAACTCAATCTGGGACTGGAGGGAGGAGCGACAAAGAACCTTTTTCTGAGGGATAAAAAAGGGAAAAGACACTTTTTATTCTGTGTTGAACAGTCAAAACAGGTGGATCTGAAAAAAGTCCCGGCATTGGTTGAGTCAAGCAATTTGAGCTTTGCTTCACCGGAACGTTTGATGAAGCATCTGGGTATTTTACCGGGCTCCGTAAGTCTGCTTGCTTTGATCAACGACTCGGATGGACAGGTGGAGGTCCTGATTGATCAGGATCTTTGGGAAGAGGAAAACATCCTCTGTCATCCACTGGTCAATACTTCGACCCTCTCGCTAAAGAGAGAGGATCTAGAACATTATATCAACAAAACAGGGCATGAATTTCAATTGGTTCAGGTGCCCTGCCAACTACCAAATTAGGAGAATCCCATGAACCGGACTGCAGATGTAGTCATCGTTGGAGCGGGTGTGATTGGTTCTGCAACCGCCTTTGAACTCGCAAAACGGGGGTATAAGACCCTCAACATCGACAAGCTTCCTGCTTCAGGATACGGCTCGACGAGCAATTCCTGCGCGATCGTCAGGGCGCATTATTCCACCTGGGATGGGGTGGCCATGGCTTACGAAGGATTCTTCTATTGGGACGACTGGAATAAGTACCTGGAAGTGGAAGACGAGCGTGGCATGGCGAAATACATGAAAACCGGAAGCATCATGTTCATGCTCAAAGGCGCGGATCATAGTAAGAAATCCCTCAACCTCTTCAAGGAGATCGGGGTTGAACATGAGATTTGGGATTTGGAAACTTTGAAGAAAAAAATGCCGATCTACAGCCATGACAGCTACAACGGGACAAGCCGTCCTGATGAAGATGATAGCTTCTTCGATAAATCAGGAGATCAGATTGAGGGTGCTGTTTGGACTCCGGGTTCGGGTTATGTCAGTGATCCTCAACTGGCAACCCATAACCTCCAGGTCGCGACTGAAGCCAAAGGGGGAGAATTCCTCTTTGATGCGGAAATCACGGAGATTCGTCAATCAAACGGACAAATCCAAGGGGTGACGCTGAAATCCGGGGAACAGATTGACTGTAAAGTGCTGGTCAATGTGGCCGGTCCTCACTCCTTCATCATCAATCAGATGGCCGGGGTCGAAGATGACATGAACATCAAAACCAAAGCCTTGAGACATGAAGTTCACCATGTGTCCTCTCCTCCCGGATTTGATTTTGAAAAAAACGGCGTTCATACCTCGGACGGGGACAATGCCATCTACTTCCGTCCGGAAACGGGAAACAGCATTCTGATCGGAAGTGAGGACCCTGAGTGTGATCCCAAGGAGTGGATCCCGAATCCGGATGAATTCAACCGGGAAATCACCGACAGCCAGTGGAAAGCCCAGGTTTACAGGTGCATGCGGAGAATTCCGACCTTGGAAGAACCTTCGAGGAAAAGAGGAGTGGTTGATCTTTATGATGTCTCTGATGATTGGCTTCCGATCTACGACTCGACCCGTATTAAGGGATATTACATGGCCATCGGTTCCAGCGGAAATCAGTTTAAAAATGCTCCCATTGCAGGACACTGCATGGCGGAATTGATTGAAGCCTGTGAAAAAGGTCAGAACCATGATGAGGATCCGGTTCAGGTCAAAACGGTTTACACTGGTTTGACTCTCAACATGGGTTTTTATTCCAGGAATCGGGAGATTAATCCTAACAGCAGTTTCTCAGTCAACGGATAATCATGA
This sequence comes from SAR324 cluster bacterium lautmerah10, assembly GCA_001469005.2. Taxonomy (GTDB): domain Bacteria; phylum SAR324; class SAR324; order SAR324; family NAC60-12; genus UBA1014. The sequence continues at coordinate 11,601 of LNZD02000136.1, read as the reverse complement.
GTTTTCAATTAAATTGCCCAAATTGCGGCAAGAGAGCCGTTTCCGAATTCAGCTTCAAATGCGAATACATGGAACGTCCCGAAGCGGATGCAGATTTTAAAGAATGGGGAGATTACATTTTTCTCCGGGAAAACAAAAAAGGGACACAGACAGAATGGTGGTTTCATCGGAGCGGATGCCAAAGCTGGTTTCTGGTGGAGCGTGATACCACAAACAACACCGATCACAAAAGTTTTTGGTATAAGGATCTGAAACAGAAAAAGTGATCACAAACACACCAGTTCGATATGAGTAGACGAATCGATTCTCATGAGTTTTACGAGGTAGATAAATCTGGAAAGGAAATCAGTTTCCTTTTTGACGGCAGTGTTGTTTGGGCCAGGGAAGGAGACACCATCAGTTCGGCATTGGTGGCATCCGGAAGAAAAATCGTTTCCAGAAGTTTTAAATACCACCGACCCAGAGGCATCTATGATGCGGACGGATATGGTCCCGAATCTTTGGTGACCGTTGATGACGAACCCAACCTGCTTGCTGACCGGGTTCTGGCCCGCAACGGAATGGATGTCCGGTCGCAGAACAATTGGCCTTCACTGGATTTTGATCTTGCAGAGATCAATGACGTTTTTGTTCCTTTTCTGCCCAACGGTTTTTACTACAAGATGTTTCACAAACCGAAGTGGCTTTGGCCGATTGCAGAAAAACAGATCCGTAAAGTGGCCGGTCTGGGGAGCATCGATACTGCCGGACGTCATAACTCAAGGCGCTATGAGAAGCGTTACCGCTTTCCGGATATTTGTATCGTTGGTGGAGGACCTTCAGGATTGGCAGCAGCCAAAGCTGCATTGGGAGAAGGGAAGCAGGTCTTGCTTTTGGATGACCATCCAGAACTCGGAGGACACTCTCTTCACAGTCTCGCCCGGATTCAGGAATCTCCCTTTTCCGAACTCGAGGGTTTGTCCGAGCATGAAGGGATCAGGAAACTTGCAGCGGAGCTTCAGGACAATCCAAACCTGGAAATCATGAGTGGTGCGATGGTTTTTGGGGTCTATGAAGACAACCTGGTTGCTGCACAGTGGGGCAATGATTTAATGAAAATCCGTGCGGACAAGGTGATTCTTGCCACCGGTGCATCCGATCGGCATCTGGTTTTCGACAACAATGACCGACCCGGGATCATGACCGCACGGGGGGTCGAACGTTTGATCATGGTTCACGGGATTGCTCCTGCAGAGGAAGCCGTCGTGGTTACCACTCATGATGGAGGTTACCACACGGCTTTATTGCTTCATGGCGCAGGAGTGAAACTGAAAGCGGTTGTGGATTCTCGTGCCTCCGGGACCGAAGGGGTTTTTGAAAAACAATTAGAGGATCTCAACATCCCGATTTACCGGGAAATGACCGCCCATCGGGCCCATGGAAGAAAAAAACTGCAGAGAGTCGACGTTGGACCTGTCAAAGGTGGTGAATCATTCCAATCCTTCGACTGTGACCTGCTGGTCACCGCGGTGGGATTGATGCCCCGCCTGAATCTTCTCTCGATGGGGCGCGGAAGACCCGAGTGGGATGCAGAAAGGCAGGTTCTGAGAATCATGAATTTGCCGGAAGACATGTATTCGGTAGGTGAAGTGGAGGGGCCTGCAGATATTTCGAGTCTTCTCCAGCAGGGCATGGAAACGGGTCTTGCTGCCGCAAAAGGAAACGAGCAGCCCAAGTTCAATAGAAAACCTGAAGAAAATATCGAAGCTCTTCCGGCAGACATTGAGTCCGGAGGAGATCATCACTTCATCTGCAAGTGCATGGACGTTACCCGCAAGGAAGCCTGCATGTCCATCGATGAGGGTTTTGACCAGGTGGAAAGTCTGAAGCGCTACACCAGCCTGGGAATGGGACCTTGTCAGGGCAAAAGCTGCCATGAAGCCGTTGCCCGATTGGCTGCTTTGGATACCGGTCTGACCGAATCCGATGCCGTACCGACCACCATGCGTCCTCCAGCCTTCCCGGTTTCATTCGGTTTGCTTTCGGGTCGAGCACATCATTTGGGACCCATCCGAAGAACGCCGATGCACCATTGTCATATTGATCTCGGAGTGAAATTCCTCGATGCCGGGGCCTGGAAGCGTCCGGATTCCTACATGGATCCCCAACAGGAAGCACTTTATGTGCGTAAGGGAGTTGCCATGATCGATGTCAGTACCCTCGGCAAAATCGAACTGAGTGGTCCGGATGTGATTGAATTCATGCATTTCATGCTTCCCGGGAAATTTGCAAAACTGGACGTTGGCAGGACCCGTTACGCGATCATGATCGGTGAAGATGGGATTCTTTTTGAGGACGGTACGATTTCCCAGATTGAAAAAGGGAAGTATTACATCAGCACCACCACCGGAAACCAGGATGCCATCTATACCCTTTTTCAATGGTGGCTGACCACAGGGGACTATGATGTCCAGGTCAAAAACCTGAGTGCAGGAATTTCAGGAGTTAACATCACCGGCCCGAAGGTCCGCGAATTCCTGAGCAGTATCATCGATCTGGATTTTTCGAATGAGGCATTTCCATACATGCACAATCGTCAGGCAACCCTGGAAGGGGTTCCGCTGAATCTTTTCCGGATCGGCTTCACCGGAGAGTTGGGATACGAGATCCATTTCCCCAGTGAATTCGGGGAATCCCTCTGGAATTATTTCATGGAGAAAGGGGAGCCCTTTGGCTTGAAACCCTTTGGTGTGGAGACACAACGTATCCTTCGTCTTGAAAAAGGACACTTGATCCCCGGAGCCGATACCGATGCGCTGAGCAATCCCTATGAAGCCGGGGTGGGATTTGCAATCAAGGACGACAAGGAGGACTTCATCGGAAAAGCCTTTCTCGCAGAATTTAAACAACGTGAGATCGAGAACCGACTGGTTCCTTACAAGCTTCAGGAAGGTGATGCAATTCCGATTGATGGAGTGGCCGTGATTGCAGACGGAAAACCGGTGGGAAGGGTGACCAGTTCGAGGATGAGTCCAACCCTGGGATACGGCATCGGAATGGCCTGGGTCCCTGCAGGATCCTCTGAGGCGGGAAATCACTTCAATATCCGCTCATTGGATGGAACCAATGTGATCGCGACGGTACTCGATCATGCGGCATACGATCCGGAAGGACAGATTCTAAAAAGTTAAAGCAAACAAGATTGAATAAAAACTTATCATGTTAATCAAAAACAGTCCTCTTTCCGGAATCTACCGCAGGCATTCGGCGAACACCGTTGAAGTCTCAGGTTGGCTGATGGCAGATGATTTCGGTAATCCGGAAAAGGAACAAAAACATCTGCAGGAACAGTGTGTGATCGCTGACTGGTCTCACCTTGGTAAGATCTCACTTTCGGGAGCAAAGGCCTCCAGCGATGCAGAAAAAATGATCAAAGGCGCATCCAAGATCAAAGTCCTGAATACCCTTTCCGATCAGACATCGGTTGCGTTCCGACTTACCCAGAACGATTACCTTCTATTAACGGGTTCCGGAAACGAAGAAAGCCTCCTCGACAAGTTGAAAAAACCTCAGAGCACCCTGATCAATCAAACCGGGGCGATGGGGTGTTTTGCCCTGGGGGGGGCGAGAAGAGATGAGGTTTTGGAACGTTCCACTGCGGTCGACTTAAGAAGGGATCGAGTGACTGCCGGTTCGGTTCTCCAGTCTACCCTTCACACGGTTTCCTGTACGATCTATCGGACTGAAGATTTGGATATACTGGTTCATTCCAGGACTTTTTCAGAATCACTTTTTGACGCACTGATGGATGTCGGTATCGGGGTAGGTATGATTCCCACCGGACTTTCAGTGCTTCCTGTTTCATTCAACAAAGAGGACGCATGACTGAGAGAATGTGGAATAACCATGAAATGCGTTCCAGCTATGATGTCGTGATCATCGGTGGAGGTGCCCATGGTCTGGCGACCGCCTACTACCTTGCCAAAAACCATGGCATCACCAACATCGCCGTCATCGAGCAGAAGTTCATCGGTTACGGGGGTTCTGGAAGAAATACCGCAATCCTGAGATCCAATTACCGGACGGAGGAAGGCATCCTCTTCTATGATCAGAGTTTGAAACTGTATGAAGACCTTGCCCAGGAACTGGATTACAACCTGATGTTCAGCCAGCAGGGACATTTCACCTTGGGCCACAGCACGGCGTCCATGCAGGCCTTGACGACCAGGGCAGCCTACAACCGGGCGTTGGGGGTCAACAGTACGATTCTGGATCCTCCTGAAATCAAGAAGATGCTTCCGGAAATCGATATTTCCAATCACCCCCGGTACCCGATCATGGGAGCGCTTTACCATCCTCCGGGAGGGATCATCCGGCATGATGCAGTGGTCTGGTCTTATGCCCGCGGGGCGGATCAGAGAGGGGTACACATCCATCAATTGACCGAGGTTCAGGACATCCTTGTTGAAAATGGAGAAGTCCGCGGGGTCAAAACCAACCGTGGGACCATTCACTGCAAGCAAGTGGTTTCCTGTGTTGCAGGATGGAGTTCCGAAATCTGCAAGATGGTCGGCATCAAACTTCCTCTGGTAACCCATCCGCTTCAGGCATTGGTAACCACCGATTACAAACCCTGGCTGCATCATGTGGTGGTCAGTTCGACGCTGCATATTTACCTCAGTCAGACGGATCGGGGTGAACTGGTCTGCGGGAACGGCATCGACCATTATCCGCATTATGGCATGCGTTCAACCCTCGGGTTTTTGGAATCCTATGCGGCTCACCTGCTTGAGCTTTTCCCGATTCTTCATAATGTCACCGTCCAGCGTCAATGGGCCGGATTGTGTGATATGACCCCTGATTACAGTCCGATCATTTCGATGGTGGATGATGTGGATGGTTTTTACATCAATTGCGGTTGGGGAACCTGGGGTTTCAAAGGATCCCCTGCAAGCGGTTGGAACACGGCGCAGATGGTTGCGGAACGAAAAACTCCGGACATGATTGCTGCATTCAGGCACGACCGCTATGTCAAAAACAGGCTGGTGGGAGAGAAAGCCGCTGCTTCAGTAGGCAACTGAAAATTTGTTACCCAATCAGTCTTCTCGCCGTTCGACAATACCCTCTACGCAGGTTATAATTTTCGAATTAAAATAAATCATTTTAAGGAGTAGAAGTGGAAATCATTGTACCCATCAGACAGGTTCCGGATGTTGCCTTAAATATCCGGGTGAACGAAGGCAAAGTGGTTGAAGACGGAGTCAGTTTCGTGATCAGCAGTTGGGATGAGACGGCCATCGAAGGAGCACTCCAGATGACCGAGGAATTGGGAGGAGAGGTAACCCTTCTCGGAATCGGACCTGAACGTGTTTCTGAGGCACTTCGGAAAGGGTTGGCCATGGGAGCACATAAGGCGATCCATGTGCTTTATGAGGAAGGTCAAACCGATTCCTTTGGATATGCCAAGATCATGGCCAAGGTGATGGAAGGCAGAAATTACGACCTGATTCTCACTGGAAAGCAGGCACAGGACACCGATGCAGGTTTGACCGCGTCGATGCTGGCCGAATTTCTTGATCTCCCGCAAGTCACAAACATCATCCGTTTCAGTGATCTGGCAGTCGATGGAATGACCCTTTACCGCAAGGGCGATCATGGAACTGAAGTGATTGGAATCAAACTTCCTGCAGTGGTGACCGTCAATGACAGTCTGAATGAACCACGGTTGGCTTCCATGCGGGGAATCATGATGGCAAAGAAGAAACCGATGGAAACTCTCTCACCATCCGATCTTGGTATGGGGGCAGAAGAATTGGGACTGCAGGGTTCAATGACAGAAGTCCTCAAGTTTGAAAAACCGGAATCCCGTAAGGAAGGTGAACGGTTTGAAGGAGATGAAACAGAAACTGTTCCGATGGCCATTCAAAAATTGGTAAGCGAAGCCAAGTTGGCGGTTTGAGGATTGGATAAAATTCTAAATACGAGAATGAAGTATGCCTAAAGTTTTAGTTGTTGCCGAAACAAAGAATGGGGAACTGAAAAAGCCGACTTTGGAATTACTGAGTCTGGCCAAATCAATGAATCTCCAGGCGGAATCGGTGCTGATCGGTAAGGAAGTTTCATCCCAGGCAGATCTGCTTGCAGGTTATGGTTCGGGAAAGGTCTATGTTGCGGATGATGCTGGTTTGGAGATTTACAACACCTCAAAATACACCACCCTGGTAGCGGATGCAGTTGGACAATCTGGAGCAACCCAGGTCTGGCTCACATCTTCGGAAACCGGACGGGACCTGACCCCAAGGGTTGCTGCGAGGATGGGGGTAGGTGCATTGAGCGATGTTACTGAACTGGAAATCGATGGTGACAATATCACCGCCACCCGACCCTGCATGGCGACCAAACTGGTGCAGCAATGCCGATTCACCAAGGATGGACTTCGTGTGATCAGCATTCGTGCAGGAGCCTATGAAGCCGAAGAAGCTTCTCCTCAAACCGCGGATACCGTCAGCCTCAGCATTCCTGAAGGGGACGCGAGGGTCGAAGTACGTGACATTCAGGTGGAAGAAAGCAACGAGATCGAACTGAACGAAGCAAGCATCGTCGTCTCCGTTGGTCGTGGAACCGGTGGAACCGAGGGATGTGATTTTGTCAAACCTCTGGCAGGTGAAATGGGTGCCGCATTCGGTGCTTCAAGAGCCGTGTGTGACGCGGGTTGGATGCCCCATAAACACCAGGTCGGTCAAACCGGGACGGTGGTTTCTCCTGATTTTTACTTTGCCTTTGGCATCTCCGGAGCAATTCAGCACCTTGCGGGCATGTCCGGTTCAAAAGTGATTGTTGCCATTAACAAGGATGCGGAAGCACCGATCTTCAAGGTGGCCGATTACGGAATCGTCGGAGATCTTTTCAAGGCGGTTCCTGTTTTTCAGGAAGAAGTAGCCAAAATCAAAAACTGAGACCCGAGCCTCCTTCCGGGAGGCTTTCAGCTTAGGGCAAACTCAACGCATGCCCCCAATCTTTTCCAATTCTCAGGAGACATAACATGAAAACGCAATACCGTGCAGTCGTGGTCGGTGGCGGTGTGGTGGGAACCAGCCTGCTTTACCATCTCTGTAAAATGGGTTGGGAAGACTCGGTTCTGCTGGAAAAACTCGAGCTCACTTCAGGTTCGACCTGGCATGCTGCGGGTTTGCTTCCTTTGTTCAACATGAGCTACAGCGTGGGCAAGATCCACAAATACAGCGTCGATCTCTACCAAAAACTTGAGGAAGAAACAGGACAGCCCGTAAGTTTTCATAAAAACGGGAACCTGCGTCTTGCCAGATCCCAGGAAAGGATGGATGAATACCGAAGGTATTCTGGAACCGCAAGCACCATCGGAGTCCCTTATCATCTGATTGGTCCCGAAGAAATTAAGAAACTTTGGCCCTTTGCAGAAGTGGGTGACCTGGTTGGTGCGCTTTACCATCCTGATGACGGTCATGTGGCCCCGGTGGACCTCACCATGGCTCTGGCCAAGGGAGCGAGGATGAATGGAGGTGAGATTTATACCCAAACCGAAGTCACCGGCATCCGTCAGAAACCGAATGATGAATGGGTGGTCAGTACCGCCCAGGGAGACATCACCTGTGAGGTTGTGATTTCCTGTACCGGGAACTATGCCCGTGAGACAGGCCGGATGGTGGGTCTCGAGCTGCCTGTAGTTCCGGTGGAACATCAATACATTGTCACCGGTGCGATTCCCGAACTGGCGGAATACAATCAGGGAGGAAATCCTGAATTGGCGGTGCTTCGTGAAAGCGATGCCTCCTACTATATGCGTCAGGAAGCCGATGGACTGATTCTCGGTCCTTACGAAAAAGGAGCTCCCTGCTGGGCACTGGACGGGGTTCCGGAAGGATTCGGGCAGGAGCTGCTGGCTCCGGATGTGGAACGCCTGGAACCGCACGTGATTGCTGCAGGAAAAAGGGTCCCGCTTTTTGAATCAGCCGGAATGAAGGAATGTATCAACGGTCCGATTGCCTATACTCCGGATGGTAACCCCATCGTTGGACCGGCTCCGGGATTACGTAACTTCTATCTTTCAGAAGGTCACAGTTTCGGCATCACCGCAGCAGGAGGTTCCGGGAAATTTCTTGCAGAATGGATCATCGAGGGCCATGCGAGTATTGATATGCTTGGGGTTGACCCGAGACGTTACAGTGCCGCTCAATCAACCCGGGATTTCATCAAGGCGAAAAACGAAGAAGCCTACGAGCATGTCTTCATCATCCATTACGATTTTGAAGAGAGACCTGCGGCAAGGCCTACCAAAACCAGCAGGGTTTATGATCGGCATAAAGACCTGAATGCGGCTTTTGGTCAGCGTTATGGATGGGAACGGCCAAACTGGTTTGCTGCAAAAGGGCAGGAGCCCCTCAACCAATACAGTTTCCACACCCGCCGAACCAACTGGTTCGAACGTGTCGGACTTGAAGTTGTTGGAACCCGAGAGAGGGCCGCCTTACTTGATCTGACTCCATTTGCGAAGCATGAAGTTTCCGGTCCCGGTGCAGAAGCCTTTCTTGATTCGATGGTTGCCAACCGTTTACCCAAGAAAAAAGGGGGAATCACCCTCGCCCATGCCTTGACTCCTACAGGCGGAGTTGAATCGGAATTCACCATCACCCGTGAAGACGAAGACCGCTTTTATCTGGTCAGTTCCGGAGCGGCGGAGCGTCATGACCATGATCTGCTGCTGAAAAACCTTCCCAAAGATAACAGCGTCAAACTGGTCAACAAAACCATGGATCTCGGAACCCTGGTCGTGTGCGGTCCGGAGTCAAGAAACCTGATGGCAAAACTCACTGATGCGGATCTTTCATCTTCGGCCTTTCCGTGGCTCACTTCCCAGGCGATCAGCGTTGCAGGAGTTCCCCTGTTGGCGATGCGTGTCAACTTTGTCGGGGAGTTGGGCTGGGAACTGCACCATCCGATAGACCGTCAGTTGGAACTCTTTGATGCCATTGTCGAGGCAGGAAAGGGAATGGATCTTGTTCATCTTGGGATGTACGCGATGGAGTCCCTCAGGCTGGAAAAATCCTACCGGATGTGGGGTATGGATTTGACCAAAGAGTATTCGATCCTCGAGGCCGGTCTGGACCGTTTCGTGAAAATCCAAAAGGGACAGTTTACCGGTCGGGAAGCTTTGCTTTTGCAGCGTGAATCAGGTGTCCCACAGGAATTCATCACCCTGGAAGTGGATGTGGACGATGCAGATCCGATGGGGAATGAACCTGTTTTTTCCGGGAATGAAATGATCGGCAGGGCCACCTCCGGATGTTACGGGCATTCCGTCGGCAAGAGTCTCGCTTTGGCCTATGTCGAAAGCGGAACCGGAAGCGTTGGAACCGAACTGGAACTCGAAATCCTGGACAAACGTTATCCTGCCCGGGTTATCGAAGAATCTCCCTGTGATCCCCAAAACGAGAAATTGAGGGTCTAGCATTTTGCTGGAAGCATTCGTCTTCCAGCAAAACTTATCTTCCATCGACTTTGGGACCTTGATTGCCTCAAATCAAGTTTCCCGAACCCACTTCCAGTTCAAATCACAAAAAATCTTTGAGGCAGTCATATTTTTCTCGCCTTAATTTTCAGAAATCTTTAGAGTTCATTTTATTTTTATGAATTCAGGATCGATCCATGAGTTGTTGAAAAATGAGTAAACAATTGATCAAAAATTCTCCATGAACGACAGCGAAACCAAACCAAAAACAAGGTCTGCAAAACGAAGGACCCGTTCAGGAGGACGGGCCGCAAACACCGCCAGACGCGGAGGAGAACTTTTCAAACAAAGCCCATGGCGGATTCCTGTAAACCAGGATCCTCCCATCGAACCACTCCCCGAGGAAGGGGTCGAGGCGATTCATGACGGGGCAATGAAGATTCTTGAAAACATCGGGATCGAGTTCCTGAACGAGGAAGCCCAGGAGCTTTTTGCCAAAGCAGGATGCCGAGTTGAAGGCAGCAATGTCAGAATGGACCGGGAATGGGTGATGGAGATGGTGCGAAAAGCTCCTTCCCGATTTACCATCACTCCCAGAAATGAGGAACGAGAAATCATCATTGGAGACCGTCACATTCTTTTTGGGAATGTTTCCTCACCGCCCAATTATTACGATCTTGATCTTGGCAAGAAGGTTCCCGGTACCCGCGAACAATGTGCGAATCTGATCAAACTTTCGCACTATTTCAATTGCATCCATATGATCGGCGGTTATCCGGTGGAACCGGTGGACCTTCATCCCTCCATCCGTCACCTGGATGTTCTCTTTGATAAACTGACCCTGTCGGACAAAGTCTGCCATGCATATGCCCTTGGCAAGGAAAGGGTTGAAGACGTGATGGAAATGGTGAAGATCGCGGGAGGATTGTCGGAAGAAGAATTCCAGTCAAAACCCCATCTTTACACCAACATCAATTCTACGTCTCCCCTGAAGCATGATCATCCGATGATCGATGGGTCGCTGCGTATGATCCGAAGAGGTCAGGCGGTATTTGTCACCCCCTTCACTCTGGCGGGTGCGATGGCGCCTGTGACCATAACCGGTGCCGTGACGCTTTCGATTGCCGAAGCCCTTTCAGCGATAGCCTTGTTTCAACATGTTCAACCTGGCTGTGCCTGTGTGATCGGGACCTTCACCTCGAATGTTGACATGAAATCCGGTGCACCGGCTTTCGGCACACCGGAATACATGCGTGCGACCCAGATCACCGGTCAGATGGCCCGTTTTTATGGCATCCCGATGCGGGCTTCCGGGGTCTGTACCGCCAATGTGCCGGACGGGCAGTCGATTTGGGAGACCTCCAATTCCCTCTGGTCCGCAGTGCAGTCCGGAACCCATGTGGTGTATCATGCGGCTGGTTGGCTGGAGGGAGGGTTGATCGCCTGTCCCGAAAAATTCATCATGGATTGTGAAATCCTGCAGATGATCCAGCGTTACATGGAACCTGAAGTCTGGGATGCCTCACCCGAATCGATCGCGCTCGATGCGATCAAAGAGGTCGGCTCCTCAGGACATTATTTTGGCATCCAGCACACACAGGATCGCTACATGAGTGCGTTTTATGAGCCCTTTGTCAGTGACTGGAGGAATTTTGAGGCTTGGGAAGCGGTTGGAAGCATCTGGACCGCAAAGCGTGCGAACCAGTTGTATCAGGAAATTCTCGAAAGATTTGAAGCTCCTCCTCTGCCTTCAGACAGGCTGGAAGCACTGACGGACTTTGTTGCACGAAGAAAATCGGAAGGAGGGGCACCGACCGATTTTTAAGAGCATTCTTCATTGAACTCAGAATACTGGAGCTTGAAAAAGATGAAACGACTGAAGAATCATTAAAATCGAAGCCTTCCGAATTTTATCATCTTCTTAGCCAAAATCATGATCAAACCACAAAGTTCCCTGGCAGGAGTATCATGTCCAGCAACCTGTTTTTGACTCCTGAAGACGCGAGAAAACTTATCCATGACGCGCTGTTAGGTGCAGGCACTTCTCCGGAAAATGCGGAATATTTTACGGAGGCCATCCTGGACACAGAGCTTTCGGGATTGGAAGGGCACGGTTTTTATTGGCTCCAGTATTATTG
>LNZD02000135.1 GCA_001469005.2 SAR324 cluster bacterium lautmerah10 | reverse complement strand
CCAGAATATTCACCTCCATTGGAAAATTTGAAATGGCCTAAACCATGGGGAACATTATTAACAAAATCCCCTAGATAGGAATGACCATTACTAAATAATAACTCACCTTTACCTTCTCTAATGCCGTCAACATAAGTTCCTGTATATTTTGAACCATCCGACCATTGATGCCTGCCTTCACCATTTGGAAAATCATTTTCAAAGGTTCCTTGAAATGAAGAGGAATCATTGAAATCAAAGATTCCTTCTCCGCTTTTAATACTGTTATTGAAATTCCCTGTGTATACCGTTCCGTCCGGATAGGTGTATTTTCCTTTGCCGCTTCTTTTGCCTTCGGAATAATGACCAATAAATTTTGAATTGTCGGAATAGGAATCTATCCCTTCTCCATTACGTTTCCCATGATTAAAAATTCCACTATGAATGGTTCCATTGTTTAAAATGATTTCACCCACTCCATCATCTGAATTTTCGTTAAAGGTTATTTCAAATTGAAGCGTATTTGGAATGTTTAGCCTTAAATTATCGTTAAGAATATTTTTCGCATAGAAACCATTTAATTGAGATCCATCATTAAAATCAATTTGTAATCTTCCATTTGCCTGATCATTTTTAAACTCTAGATTGTATTTCGATCCATCAACGTGTTCTAAAATGGATTTTCCTTCTTTGAAACCGTTTGAATAATTGATATGAAAAACGGATTTTGAAGCGCTTTTCAATGTTAATTTTCCATCAAGTTTTCCATCAACATATTTTGCAGAATATTGAGAACCTTCATTAAAGTTCCAATTACCAAAACCGTTTAATATGTCATTTTTAAAATTCCCTTCGAATTTTTTATTGTTTTGGAAGGTAAACTCGCCTTTACCGTGTTTGACTCCGTTTAAAAAATTTCCTTCATAGATAATATTATTATTGAATTGAAGTCTCCCTTCACCATGGGGCAAGTTATCCAGGAAATATCCTGAATATTGGATTCCATCGGAGAAGAAATAATTTCCTAGTCCATTCCTCTTTCCATTCTGATAATTTCCTTTGAATTCAGAACCATCTGGATAATTATAGACTCCTTCTCCATGTTTTTCGTTATTTTGATAATTTCCTGAAAATACTGAAGTATCTGAATATTGATGATGACTTAATCCATCTCTTAAACCATTTATATAATGATTTTTGAAGGTATTACCTCCTTGAATTAAAATTCCTGACCCATTGAAATTGTCATCTTTAAAATTAACATCAAATTTTATTTCATTACTAATGATTGAACCCTTGCCTTCTCTTATACCATCTTTATAAAAACCACTGAACTTAGATTGATCTAAATAAACAATGATGCCATTTCCGTTTGGAACATCGTCAACAAATTCTCCTGAAAATTTAAAACCGTCACTGAAAACGATTTCTCCTGAATCATTTCTTCTTCCGTCCTTGAAACTCCCCTGGTACACGTCTCCGTTTTTGTAATTGATGATTCCTTTACCATTAGGAACATCATTTATAAACTGAAACCTTGCTGTAGTTCCATCACGGTAGGTATAGGTTCCTTGGTTGAATTTTAAACCATCTTTAAAAGATCCAGAAAATTGACTGCCATTACTGTATTGAATGGAACCGGGTCCATTTGGAAGATCATTTTGGTATATGACTGAAAAGGTGTCACCATCTGAATTCTTGAGGATACCAGAACCATCTCTTAAGTTATTTTGATACAGACCACTGAACTCCGTACCGTCATTGAAAATCAGTTTTCCTTGGTCAACTGCCTTGTCTGATTGAAAAAAACCAAAGAATTCTATTCCATTACTGAATTTAATATATCCACTACCCGTCTTTTCTCCATCTTTGAAAATCCCATTGAAAATGGTTCCATCTTCAAAATAAAGAATTCCTTCACCATTAGGAAAGAATCCCTTGAAAGGACCTTCATATTTAACCTTGATATCGTTAATAAATGTTCCTTTGCCAACCCTTCGACCTTGTTCAAACTTTCCAACTGAAATCAATCCGTTTGGATATTGAGATTTGGTTTCTCCTTGCAATTGGTCGGAATCATAGAGGCCTTCAAACTTGGAATTATTTTTAAACTGAAAGACTCCTACATCACTTCTTTTATTTTCTATAAACCTCCCTCCCCACAATGAACCATCTTCAAACTGAAAAACCCCTTTTCCATGTTTTTTATTTTTTAAATATTCACCCTCAAAAATAGTTCCATCGGGTAAGTAAATCACACCCTTCCCATTCGCTTGGTCTTCAGAAAAATCTGCAAACCAACTGATGTTATTCGAGGTTTTCAGAACACCTTCACCTATTTTAACACCATCAACATAGTTGATCGTAAAAACAGCATCATTATTAAAATAATTGATTCCTTTCCCATTCCTTTTATTTTTTAAAAAGGATCCATTGAATTGATTTCCGTCCGGGTAATTGTAAACCCCCTTGCCATGTATAAATCCATTATTGAATGTGCCTTCGAAGATGGTACCGTCTGTTAGGGAAACGGATCCATAACCATTCGCAAGACCTTGGTTAAATGATGCGGTGATTTTTGATCCATCATAAATAGTTAGGGTTCCTTCTCCCTGTCTTTTGTTTGACTGATAATTTCCTTTAAAAATGCTTCCGTCACGATAAATGTATTTTGCTTCACCGTTGACGTTATTTGATTTATAAATTCCTGTTAAGATCGTCCCTCCTTCAACAAAATTACCTTCATAAAATCCTCCGTCAGGAAAGACCATTTTCCCTTTTCCCTCCGGTAAACCCTCTTTTATGGAGCCTGTATAAATTCGCCCTTGCGGAAAGGTAATCGATCCCGATTTTTCACTTACATTATCGTCCAAATCTCCTATAAAAGTTGTTCCATCAGGCAGAATAATAGCTCCTTCCTTGTTAGATTTTCCTTTTTTGAAACTTTTAACGATTTGTTTCCCATCTTTTAATTTGTACCTTCCTTCACCTTCTAAGATATCATCTTTGAATGTCCCAGAAAATTCTGTTCCATCATTATAAGTAATCGTGCCATATCCGTTTTTTTTATTATTTTTAAAATCTCCCTTGAAGCTCTCACCATTACTATAATTGTATATTCCATAACCATTCTTCATTCCATTTAAAAAATTACCCTCAAAACTTGAACCGTCTCCATATTCTATTTTTCCGAATCCATCAGGAAGATCTTTTTTGAAATCTCCTTCATATCTATCCCCCTGAGGGTATACTAAAACTCCTTTTCCCTCTCTTAAATCATTTCTATAATTTCCTTTGTATTGTATCCCATTTAGCTCTATGTATTCACCATAACCATCTCTTTTTCCATTCAAATAGTTTCCTGTATATATGGATCCATCAGCATACTTCAGTTCACCTTTACCATTTGGTAGATCCTCTTCGAAACCACCTTGATAAACATTTCCATTTGGAAAAGTATAGGTTCCATAACCGTCTTTGTAGTCATCCTTAAATTCACCGATATATTCAGAACCATCAGGGTAGGTTAGAGTTCCTTTACCCAGTCTTTTTCACAAGGAATCCATTTTTATATAACATTGTATTCTCTATTTAACTGACTATTTTCGAAACGGTCCAGTTCAAGTTCGGATATATCAAGGCTCTTTGTATGACCTTCTGAAATTAATTCACTGAGGAGCATTCCACAGACAGGACCATGCATGAACCCATGTCCTGAAAACCCGGTCACGACATAAAAACCATCAACCGGGGTTTTTCCAACAATCGGGTGAGCGTCGGGTGTTACCTCATACAATCCTGCCTGTCTTGCTTTGATGCCAGTCGCTCCAAGCAAAGGCATTCTCTGGATGGCTTTTTCGATATGGTTCTCTTCCCAAAGTGGGTCGATGCTTTGGTCTTCTCCAAACCTTTCGTGAGGGTTTGACATCCCCGTCAGGATTCCCGGCCCTTCAGAATGGAAATAAAGGCTTTGTGCGAAATCGATGACAAAAGGAAAACTTTCCGGAATTGCTGTGATGCCTTCGGTGACAAGCCATTGACGGCGCAGGGGTTTGACGGGAAGTTCTAATCCCACCCAGGAAGCAGGTTTCTGGCTCCAGGGGCCGCAGGCATTGACCACGATTCTTGTCGAGACGGATCCTTGGTTTGTCTGAACGGCGGCGATATGCTCCCCATCCATTTCAATGCCGGTCACATTGCACTCTGTGACACAGGAAGCCCCAAGACGTTTTGCTGCATTAATGTATGCACTGACGACACTATGGGGGTCCGCAAGACCGTCTTCCCTGTTGATGCATCCTGCAAGTGCGTCTTCAAAAAAACAGGGTTGAGCCAGTTTTCGGACTTCCTGGCTGTCAAGCCACTCGGTGGAAACCCCCAGGCGATTTTGGAGTTCCACAGTTTTTTGGAAGTGTTCCACATCGATTTCACGAGTCAGCACAAAGAGGTATCCGCATTTTCGAATCAGTGCTGAAATTCCGGTTTCTTCCTCGAGGGCATCCAACATCGGGAGGCTGATTTGAGAAAGACGGATATTGATTTCGGTATTGAATTGGTAGCGGATGCCACCCGCACAACGTCCGGTTGCACCTGTTCCAAAAAAAGGTTCCCGCTCCAGCAGGACAACTTTTTGAATTCCGGCTTTACAGAGGTGGTAGGCCGTGCTTGCCCCCATCACTCCACCTCCTAGGATAACGGCATCTGCAGTGGCTGGAAGGCGTGTTGGCATAAACTGAGGCCCGGATAAAAAGGTGAATCATCACATTCTGATGATTCTTCCCAGATTGTGTTTCTTGGCTTGTTCGAGGGCCATTCCGGCGGCAACCACATCCTGGACTGCAACTCCGCAGGATTTGAAAAAGGTGATCTCATCAGGGGTGTTTCTCCCCAGCGAAGGATTTTCCAACAATTCACCGATCTCTGCCCTGAGATGATTCTTGCCGATGATTCCTTCCTGGATGGGAATGGTCAAGTCTCCGGTTTCAGAGAGAGCAGACTCCCTTGAATCAACGAACACAAGGGCGTTTTTAATGGTTTCGGAATCGATTTCCTGCATCGAAGGTTGAAAGGAACCTACTCCGTTGATATGGACACCGGATTTGAGATCCTGGTAGCGCAAAACCGGGGTTGAGGAAGTGGTGGCGGCACAGATGATGTCTGCATCGGTGACGGCTTCTTCCGGAGTGTCAACAGCTTCCAAATCTTGCGGAACCGAGGAAAATCCTCTCATTTCATCAACAAATTTTTGTGAATGTCCTGAATTTGGGCTGAAGACACGAACTTTTGTGATGTTCCTTACACAACATACGGCTTCGAGCTGCGTCCTGGCCTGGGTTCCGCTACCGAGGATCGCGACCTGTCCGGTTGTTGCATCAAAAACGGTCACCACTGCATGGATAAGGGGCAGGCCGAGGTCTGGATTGTTCCCGAAGACCGAAACCATCTTGACGGCCAGCTTTTTTTGCTCGGGAAGGGCGGCGGGCATTGCCAAAAAAACAGCTTCCTGCTCGGGAAGATTGATGCGGGTCCGGAGAGGCATTTTGGCACGACCCGAAGAAAGTTCGAGAAATGCGGTCTTCATTTCCTCGATCAGTGATTTCATCTCCAGTGCCTGGGACATCTCCTCGGCACCCAGCACCCTGATTTCCATGTCTAAAGTTCGAACTTTCTGGTTTGAAGTCTCAGAACACTCTTTGCCTTGCAATATCAAGGGCTTCGCTGATTTTTTCTCGGAAAAGCTGACGGTTTGGAAAATCTCCGGGTAACAGATACTCGTCCGGGGTCATTTGTATTTCAAACTCACGTTTTTTCTTGACCACCTTCATGTTTTCACCGTCCCTGCTGAATCCCTTCATCTTGAACTGAAAAACTGATTCCAGTTGCTCCTCATGAATTTTCAGCATGCAAAGGATTTGTTCCAGGTTTGGGAATTCCTTCGATTCAGGAGGAACGAGTTTGACTTCGGTATGGTCTTCTTTGCTTTTTCTGTACTTTTCCAGAAACTTGAACTGGGTCGTAAAGGTTTGCAGAAAACTTTGCAGGATGGGATGGAGTTCGACTCTAAGATCAATTCGACCTCCTTCTTCCATCACCTTGTCTCCTCCAAAAAGCAGGAAGAGGCTTGCCGATTTATCAGTGATCGGGCAGTCGTCATTGAGTTTGAGTTCCCATTCCGTATTGATTTCCCCCTGAGGATCAAGATTTGCTCCAGAGATGGGCATTATTTCAGACTGGATCTTCCAGGCTTCAGCATCCCCTGATTTGATTTCTTTCCGAACTCCATACGCAAGAACGAGGCTCGATTGTATCGAAGGGACTGAATTTCCACTCATGTTCCGAACCCTGAGCCTACCCTGGATCGAATCTCCCTGATTCCATTCTTCACGGTCGGTTTGAATCTGGTATTCGAGCGGGTTTTGAAAAAATACACTTCTCATTTAGAAAGACTTCCTTTCACTAAGTCTGGTTTCAAGGGTTTTGATGATTTGCTGATGGATGTGTTCCTTGGACTTGCTTCCATCGAGGCAGACAAAACGATCAGGAGAAGCCTCAGCAAGTTGTTGATAACCCCGCTTGATCCGTTCAAAAAAGTCGATCGATTCCTGCTCAAGGCGATCCTGTTGGTTCCTTTGGGCATATTTCTCTTCGGTTCTTTTCAGCGCAAGCTTCGGCTCGATGTCCAAGAGGAATGTCAGAAACGGTGCGTGGGGTGTAATCGCTTTTTCCTCAATGGAGCGGATCAGTTTGAGATCCAATCCTCGTCCAAATCCCTGGTAAGCCAAGGTTGAATCATGAAAGCGGTCACAGAGCACCAGGTTTCCTTTCTCCAAAGCGGGCAGTATCACTTCCTTGAGGTGCTGGATTCGATCTGCCAGGTAGAGGAGCATTTCGGATTCCTGGACCAGACTCTGGTTTTTTTGATTCAACAGGATTTTGCGAATCTGAATACCGATATCAGTTCCTCCAGGTTCAAGGGTGGTGATGACCTGGTTTCCCTGTTTTTCAAGAAAAGTTCGCGCAAGCTGAATTTGGGTGGTCTTGCCACACCCGTCAATCCCTTCAAACGTGATGAATGTACCGGGCTTCATCAATCAGCTACTGTGCAAATCCGGGAGAGTAATAATATGAACTGGACCGAAGGCTTTGGATTAAGAATGAACTTCAGCTTTTCCCGTAGACGCTGTTGATTTTTTCCTTAATCTCTCCGTGGGCTTTTTGAGCATTACGGATCACGTCATTGCAGGCTTCTTTGAACTGTTCAACCTCATCCGGACTTTCGCTCGAATTTTTGAATTCCTTATAGCTATTGTACAGGGTATCAACGTCTTTTCTTAAATTTTTCTTAACGACAATGGCGGCAGGAAGGTGTTCTTTGAGTTCATCCTTGCTGTTTGCACCGAGGACTTTTTCGCTTGCCACCTTCAGCGTTTCTCCCTTGTTGGCAATGGAATGATAATGTTTTTGAGACTCTTCAGGAGCCTTTTGAACGGTTTCCGGAATGACAATTTCAGCCTTACCGAATTTACCTTCTACCACTTCAGTATCGGACGATGCTTCCTCACCACTGCTTTCTGCATTTTCTTCAGATGCTGTGGCCTCAGTTCCTTCTTCAGAAGCACTCGCTTCAGTTTCTTCTTCGGAAGCAGTGGCTTCGGTTTCTTCTTCAGCCATGGTGGACTCCGTGATGGTTTGAGTTAAGCTCTTGGATCAAAAAGGCGCTGTTGAGCTTTTCTTGAGAATGCTAAGGATTTACTGTAAATTGAATCCCGGTTCAAGCTGGATTTAACGAATTATTCCAATCGTCACCAAGTATAGGGAACTAACTCAAAAATGGTTCAGGTTAGGAAAAAAACACGGGTTGAAAAAATCCTGCTTGCCGACGACCTATACATCCTCTGGCGCGATGGTCATGAAAGCCGGTACGATTTTTTTGCATTGCGAGATGCATGCCCCTGCGCCAGTTGTATCGACGAAATTACAGGACAAAAAACATTGGACCCCAGCAGCATTGCAAAAGATATTCATGCCTTAAGCTGCGAATATGTAGGAAACTACGCAATCCGTATCCGTTGGAGTGATGGGCATGACACAGGCTTGTACAATTTTAAATTGCTGCGCGAAAGAGGTTAAGTCCTCTTGATGGAGAATCGATATGAAAGAAATTACCGGAGATGTGGTAGCCCAAGGGTTCAAATTCGCCTTTGTTGTCGCTCGTTTCAATGAACTCATCGGAGAACGTCTTTTGGAGGGGGCATTAGACACTTTCCAACGTCATGGAGGCGATCCGGACAATGCTCTCGTAATCCGAGTCCCCGGAGCTTATGAAATCCCCTTGGCTGCAAAGAAAATTGCAGGAAAGGGTGAGCATGACGCGGTGGTTTGTCTTGGAGCCGTGATTCGCGGGGAAACACCTCATTTCGACTATGTGGCGGCCAATGCTGCGAACGGGATTGCTTCGGTCTCCCTTGATAGCGGAATTCCCGTCAGTTTCGGCATCCTCACGACCGATACCATTGAACAGGCCATTGAACGTTCCGGTACCAAAGCAGGCAATCAGGGAAGAAATGCGACCCTGACGGCCATTGAAATGGCCTCCCTTTTGGCAAAAATCTAGTGGTATGTTAAGTGCATGATTTCATGTGTGACCGAGAGATAAACCGAACCAGCTTTAAGGGGTTTTTGAATCTAGGAAACATGAAACTGCAGGAGGTACAATGAAATCTTCCGTTCAGCAATTTGCTCGAGAACTGGATCGTCTTTGCAGAAATAACATACCTATGAGTCAGGCTTTTGACATGCTTGAGAACACCGCAAAAAGTAATATGGACTTGATCGTGATCAATGTCATGAGAGATTCCTTCAATGAAGTTCTCTTAGAAGAGCGTGGTGCCTGACAAAAACATTTAGAGGGACGATACATTTCGTCCCTTCCCCTTCCGTTTATTCCCTTCAAAAAAAGTAGAATCTCTGCTGACCTCTAACATTTTTAAATCTGTATTTCGTGTTTGATGCCATCGGCTTTGATGCCGACGACACGCTTTGGCATAATGAGCGTCTTTTTTCGATGACCCAGGAAAAATTTCGGGGAATTCTCAAGGAACATGCACCGGATTTGGTGGATCGTCAACTTCTGGATACCGAGAAGAAGAACCTGCAGGTTTTCGGATACGGGATTAAAGGCTTCGTGCTTTCCATGATTGAAACCTCAATCCAACTCACCAAGGGCGGGATTAGTGGAAATGAGATCGAGCAAATCATGGATTTTGGCAGAGAAATGCTCACCGCACCGATACAGTTGCTGGAACATGTTGAAGATACCCTGCAGTATCTCCAAAACAACTATATTCTCCTGCTGATTACCAAAGGCGATCTCATCGACCAGGAGACGAAAATCGCCCGTTCTGGACTGAGCGACTATTTCAATTCGATTGAAATCATCTCAGAGAAGAATGTTCCAGCGTATCAAAAAATCCTGGACAAACATCAAATTCAGCCTGAGCGATTTTTGATGGTTGGAAATTCAATACGGTCTGACATCCTTCCTGTACTGGAAATGGGTGGGACCGCGGTTTACATTCCGTACGAAATTGATTGGGCACATGAACACGATTCTAAACCAGGCAGTTCCGCGTCATTTCATGAAATGACGCATCTTGGACAGCTTCCTGGATGGCTGAAAACCATGGAAGTCAAGACTGGCTGATGTATTCAGGACTTTCTTCGTTGCAGATTCGGGGGTTCAAAGTTAATTTAAATTCCATTCCTTCATCTCCTTGAGCACTTGTTTCTGGTTTGTGCTGATTCATGAAGCGTAGAAATTTCAGACCAACATTCGTTTCCATTTTTTCGGCCTTATTGCTGATTTGGGCTTCTACACCAGTCAATGCCTGGTTTGCCGACGAAGCCCAACTGGCATTTGAAGAGCAGTGGTTGCCCATGCTTGACAGTCCGTCAGCAACAGAACGGTTGCAGGCGGTTCAGGCTTTCTATGCCTTTCCAGAATGGGGTCTGCCCTTGATCAGAAAAAGTCTTGATGAGGGCGGCATCGGGATCGAACCCTGGCGTGCGGTGATGCTCCTGGGAATGATCGGGGAGCAAAAAGACATTTCCAGGATTTTGGGGATCATTCAAAACAATCCGCAATTGCCAAGACCAGAAGTCTGGGAAGGAGCCATGGAACGGCTTTACTGGAAATACAGGATGCCTCCGAAAACAGCATTGAAAATCAAAGAGCTGAATCTGAAGAAAACCAGAAATACGGAATTGAAAGAAGGCTTCCAGCTTTCTGCGGCTTCCATTGAATTCCAACTCCAAAACCCGTCCCAACAAACTCTGCTGGTCCAGCCTCATTTTGATTTCTGGATAGGGAAACCCGAAGCGCCTCCGGCAAAACGCTGGGTTCAGGTTCCTGCTGGAAAAACCGTAAGGGTCAGGGTCCCCATGATGTTCCGGGTTCCTCTCGGCAGAGGTAAAATCCGGGTTGATGTCAGAATTCGTGAGCTCGGATTAGGGCAAAACCTGCTCCACCAAACCGCGTTTCTCGCTCTCTGAGAGAATCAGTTTAATTTCCTGAAAAACAAAAATTCTTGTTCCCAGACAAAATTATTTTGAAATAGTACCAAAACAGTACTATATTATTTTGAGTCCCTTTTTGAACGCAAGATTAGGAAATACAAAGTTATCTGCAGACCTTTGATCAATGCTGAAGCTCTCTAAAAAAACCGATTACGCAATCATTTTACTTTGTCATCTCGGGGATGTGGATGCACCGGTCAGCGCGCAGGAAATTGCTGGAAACTACCAGTTACCCCAGCCGATGGTGGCCAATATCCTGAAACAACTTGGGGCAGCAGGTCTGATCCAGTCGGTTCGAGGGCAGAATGGGGGTTACGTTTTGGCCCGAAACGCAGAGTCAATTTCACTTTCTGACATCATCAGCGTCACCGACAATCCTTTTAACCTGGTGGAATGTGCTCATGATGAGGAACTTTGCAAAGTTCATCAATGCTGCCCAACCAGGCAGCCTTTGGTAGCGTTGCATCGCAGTATTCAACGTTTTATGGAAGACATGACTCTAAGCACCATCATCAGTGAATCCTATTTTGAAAATCCGGACGCAGGAAGAACACATCATGAAACAACCCATTTATCTTGATTACAACGCAACGACTCCAACGGACCCAAGGGTCGTGGAGGCGATGTTGCCATTTTTTACTGAAATCTATGGCAATGCGGCTAGCCGGAATCATTCCTTTGGTTGGACTGCTGAGGAAGGGGTTTCGAAAGCAAGAAACATCATCGGAGAGGCCATCGGCGCTACCGGAAAAGAGATCGTTTTTACCAGCGGTGCCACTGAATCCGATAACATGGCAGTTCTTGGCGTGGCGGAATTTTATCATGAAAAAGGAAAACATATCATCACCAGCCCAATCGAACATAAGGCGGTGGTTGATCCCTGCCAGGCTCTCGAGCAAAAAGGGTATGAAATAACTTTTCTGGATGTGGATGAACACGGAAGAATTGATCTGAAACAGTTGGAAGCTTCGATCCGGGAAGACACGGTCCTGGTTTCCTTGATGGCTGGCAACAATGAAATCGGAACCCTGAATCCTCTCACGGAGATTGGTCAGATGACCCGTGAACGGGGGGTGCTTTTTCACTGTGATGCAACGCAAGGGGTGGGAAAGATTCCGATTGATGTGGAAGCAATGAACATCGACCTGCTCTCCATGACGGCCCACAAGATCTATGGTCCCAAAGGAATCGGAGCATTGTATGTGAGACGTAAAAAACCCAGGGTCCGCATCACTCCGATTATGTTTGGAGGCGGCCATGAACGAGGGTTTCGTTCCGGTACCCTGAATGTTCCGGGAATCGTTGGTTTTGGAAAAGCCATCGAGCTCGCCATGGAGGAAATTTCGTCGGAAGCTGAGAGGCAGATCGGGTTGAGGCAACATCTTTACAAGCGTCTGACCGACGAACTCGATTATGTTTTCCTGAACGGTCATCCGACGGAACGACTTCCCAACAACCTCAACCTCAGCTTCGGATACGTCGAGGGAGAAAGTCTGATGATGGGAATCAGTGAAATCGCGGTTTCATCCGGTTCGGCGTGTACTTCCGCGAGTCTTGAGCCTTCGTACGTTCTCCGTTCGATGGGAGTTGGTGATGATCTGGCTCATTCTTCGGTACGTTTTGGATTTGGACGTTACACCACCATGGAGGAAGTGAATTACGCCGCCGATAAAGTAATTGGTGCGGTCAAGCGACTCCGTGAAATGTCGCCTCTCTATGAAATGGTGCAGGAGGGGGTAGACCTTTCAAAAGTCACTTGGACCTCTCATTGACAGTCAAATAACCCAGAAAAAAAGAAATCAAATGGCTTACAGTGATAAAGTAATTGATCATTATAATGAACCCCGCAATGTCGGGAGTTTTGATAAAAATGACGATGCAGTTGGAACCGGTCTGGTGGGTGCACCGGAATGTGGAGACGTAATGAAGCTCCAGATCAAGGTTGAAAACGATCAGATCGTCGATGCCAAATTCAAAACCTTCGGCTGTGGATCTGCAATTGCCAGTTCGAGTCTTGCCACCGAATGGGTCAAGGGAAAGAGCATTGATGAAGCGATGTCGATTCAGAACACGGAAATTGTGGAAGAACTTTCGTTGCCCCCGGTTAAAATCCACTGTTCGGTGCTCGCCGAAGACGCCATCAAGGCGGCAATCAGCGATTATAAAAGTCGAAATAATTCGGAAACCGCTGAAGGCTGATTCCGTTTCCATCCTTGTCTGAAGTTTCCTCAAAATCATTTTCATGTGAAGGGTGCGGAGCCAAACTGGTTTCGTGCCTTTTTTGCTTCGACTGTTCGAGTCTGCAGTCAATTTCAGAAGAAAGTGACTATTTTTCTGCCCTCGGAATCTCTTCTGAATTCGATGTTGACCCCGATTTACTGGAAGAAAAGTTTCAGCATATCGCCAGTGAACTGCATCCTGATTTTTATCTGAACAGCACCCCCCAGGAGAAACGGCTTAGTGAGCGTGCTTCCACATTGCTCAACCAGGCTTATGACACCCTAAAAGATCCTTTCAAGCGTGCGGACTATTTGATGAGTCTCAAATGTAAGAATGTGAAATGGAATGATCGGGTGCTTCCTCCTACATTTCTTCAAGAAATGTTTACTCTCCAGGAAGAGTTGGATGAGATGCTTGAAAATCAGGATCAGCAAGGATTGCTAAAAATGCGGGAGGTATTGGAAAACCGTTTTCAGGATTTAGAATCAGGATTGCTTCCTTCATTCAGGATGCTCGATTCGGTGGAAGAACCCGAAACGGTACTGGAAAAACTACAAATGAATCTTAATGCCGAGCGCTATCTTAGACGTTTACTGGACCGTATTAAAATCGAGGAGACCACTTGAGCGAAACCATCATCGGCATCGATCTCGGAACGACCAACAGCCTGGCAGCTTTGGTTAATGAAGACGGCCCGGAAATCATCGGCCCCCCCGAAGATCCCTGTATGATCCCATCACTGCTTTCCAGAAACGGCAGTCGATGGTTGGTAGGAGAAGAAGCCCGTGAACATCTGATTGCATCTCCAGCCAACAGTGTCTACTCGGTTAAACGTCTGATGGGTCGCGGATTTGAGGAACTGGAAGAGGAAATCCGGGAACTTCCTTATCAGGTCGAGGAGGCACAGCGTAAGCTGGTGAAAATCCGGATCGGGGAAGAAAGTTTCACTCCTCAGGAACTGTCCTCGGTGATCCTTTCCAGGATCAAGCAGAAAGCGGAAACACATCTGGAAAAGCCTTTTGAGAAAGCCGTCATTACCG
The DNA here is from genome assembly GCA_001469005.2 of SAR324 cluster bacterium lautmerah10. Classification (GTDB taxonomy): domain Bacteria; phylum SAR324; class SAR324; order SAR324; family NAC60-12; genus UBA1014. The sequence continues at coordinate 2,323 of LNZD02000135.1, read as the reverse complement.
TTCCGGCCTATTTTGATGACGCGCAGCGACAGGCTACCCGGGATGCGGGTAAAATTGCAGGACTGGATGTAGTCCGTATCATCAACGAGCCGACTGCTGCTGCCATTGCTTACGGTTTGGATGAGAAAAAACAGGGATACGTTGCGGTTTATGATCTGGGCGGAGGAACGTTTGACATCTCCATTCTTGAACTGAAGGGCAAACTTTTTAAAGTCGTGGCGACCCATGGCGACACCCGTCTCGGAGGAGACGACATCGACCGGGTTTTAGTAAATCTTTTTCAGAAATCTCTGTTGGAACAATATCCGGACCTCGATCTGGAAGATCCTTCTTGCCGTCAGGTTCTCCGTAAAACTGCGGAAGAAGTGAAAATTGCTCTCTCTTCCAGCATCGAAACCGAATATACCCTGGAACTTCCCGATAAAGGGATCAGCCATAAGAGAATCCTGACTGCGGAAGAGTTGAACCTTCTCCTGGAACCTCTGCTGAAACGAACGTTTGAAAGTTGCTCCAAAGCTCTCTCTGACGCTGGATTGAAAAAAAGTGATATCGAAGAAGTGGTTTTGGTTGGGGGCTCAACCCTGGTTCCTGCAGTCCGCAAGGGAGTCGAGGCTTTTTTCGGCAGGGCGCCTCATGTGGCGATTGATCCTTACAAAGTTGTTGCAATCGGTGCAGCCATCCAAGGACATCTGCTCGCCGGGGGAAGACGTGATTTTCTCCTCTTGGATGTTGTACCGTTGGCCTTGGGCATTGAAACCCTCGGAGGAACCTTCAGCAAGGTGATCACGGCCAACACATCCCTTCCTGCTGAGGAAAGTGAGGTCTTCACCACCCATGTCGATCAACAGACTTCAATCGAGATCAATATCTACCAGGGAGAACGGGAACTGGTTCAGGACTGCCGCAGCCTCGGTCAATTCAAGCTCCGGGGGATCCCTCCGATGAAAGCAGGATTTCCGCTGGTTGAAGTCAGTTTCAAAGTTGATTCCAACGGCTTATTGACGGTTTCCGCTTTTGAAAAAAGAAGCGGTACCGAGGCCCAAATCGAAGTGATTCCTTCCCACGGCCTGACCCAGATGGAAATTGATGCGATCATGGAAGCTTCTTTCGAACATGCGGTTGATGATTTCAACCGCAGACAGTTGATTGAATTCCAGCAAAGTGCAGAACGGGTTTTCAAGGGGATTGAATTGAACTGGAAAGTCGCCGAGGAGGTTCTTAGTGAAAACCAGCGACTCAGCATTCGCAAGCAGATGGATGTTGTGAAACAGACAATGACCACAGATGACGCGCAAATCCTCAAAGCCGAATTGGACAACCTCGGTGACCTGACACGCCCTCTTGCTGATTCTGCAATGGGCCGAGCAGTTCTGGAAGAACTTCAGCAGCAAAACCCCTGAATCCGTTTCCAGGTGGAAATCCTTTCATTGTATTCCCATTAAGAATTTCTTTTGATTTTTGGGCAGTTTTTTGATGCTCTTTGAGCACAATACCAGCCTGATAGAAAGCATAAATTTATGTTCACCACACGTCCAGAACTGGTTGGCACCTTTGGAATGGTTTCCTCGACCCACTGGCTGGCCTCATCCGCGGGGATGGCGATGCTGGAAAAAGGAGGGAATGCGTTTGATGCTGCAGTGGCCGCAGGGATGGTGCTTCAGGTGGCGGAACCGCACCTGAATGGCCCGGGAGGGGACCTTCCCCTGATCCTTCACAGAACGGGATCAGAAAAGATGGAAGTGATCTGTGGTCAAGGTCCTGCTCCGGCTGGTGCGACTCTGAAGCATTACAAGAATTTGGGATTGGACCTCGTTCCGGGGACAGGACTTCTGGCGACGGTCATTCCAGGAGCTTTTGATGCCTGGATGCTGATGCTTCGGGACCATGGAACCCTCTCTCTTACGGAAGTCTTTGAACCTGCACTGCACTATGCAAGTCAAGGTATTCCAGTACTTGAACGGATTCAAAAAACCATTTCCTATGTTCAACAGCTTTTCAGGGAGGAATGGCCCAGTTCCGCGGAAGTGTTTCTTCCAGGAAACGAAGTTCCAGAAGTCAACCAGCTTCTATGCAATCCGGTTTTAGCCAAAACCTGGTCCAGGATCATTCGTGAATCCGAAGCTGTTTCCGGAAGTCGTGAAAACCAAATTGATCAGGCCAGGAAAACCTTTTATCAGGGGTTTGTTGCGGAAGCCATGGAGCGTTTCTGCTTGAATGAGGAGGTATTGGACAATTCAGGCAGAAAACACAAAGGAGTTCTCAATGGTCAGGATTTGGCCGGATGGGAAGCAACCTACGAAGCACCCCTCACCTATCATTATGC
>LNZD02000134.1 GCA_001469005.2 SAR324 cluster bacterium lautmerah10 | reverse complement strand
ATACGAACTAAATAATTTTAAAGTTGAAATTATTTTAGACTAAAATAATCATAATATTATAAGTTTAGGAAAATCGAATATTAACGCAATGCCTGCTACAAGTAAAGTGTATAGAACCGAAACTAACAATGATTTAATTAGAATATTCAAAACTTTTCTTCGGTCAATATTTGTGTAATCTTTATTTTCCACTCTCGAATAATTCCCCAATTTTTGGAAATTGAAAACCCCAAAAAATCCAAACGCAATGCAAAATTTGTCATACCATTCAAAAAATACTAAACCTAACCCAAATCCAGTTCCCAATAACACTAAATATGAAAAAATAGTCAAAAAAAGATTAAATTCACTTACCAAGAATATACTCGCAATCATAAAACTGCCAAAAACAGCTACAAAAAACCAATTCTTTCTTCTTTGAATTTCTAAAGGACCTATGTTGCATATACCTGGAATATAATTATCATTAGGTAGTTCAATTAAATTTGGTTGCTCCATATTATACAAATAGATTCACTATTTAATACTTCATGTAAATGGGCAACTTTTTTAAAATCTATGAATAAAGTGCCCGGTAATTTCATTATCAATATTTTGTAATTTAGCAAAACCAATTTCAAATTGCACAATCGTGTCTAACTCTAAATTCAAAATATTATTTTCTACATAACCAAAAGTTGATTTCATTGAGTTTTTGTCAATTTCATTTTTAACCGGGTATAATAATTTTGGATCTAATAATTTAATTTCTTTGAAATCATCATTAACCCATTGAATTTTAGCAACCCCTTTTATTACTTCTTTACTCACAAAGTCTGCATGAATCTTCTCTCCAATTTTTATTATCTTGATATTGCAGAAATCTTTCAATCTAATAATATCACCTTCTTTAAAATTGAGATCCTCAGATGAGATATAAACTCTCTTGGTTATATTCATTTTTCGAACCCCATAATCTTTAATTTCAGGATCTGTTAAGTCAATCGAAGCCGAAGTGTTATTTCGGAGACCGAACCCGATTTCGTTCATCACGGGTTCGGGAACTTCGGTGAGATCATTGTAGTTCTTGCTATCTCCAGTCAGCACTGCAGCAACCTGGAGTCGTCCTTCAGTCAGTGTCCCCGTTTTGTCACTGAAAAGTATGTTCAGGCTTCCGGAGGTTTCGATTCCAAGTAGTTTCCTCACCAACACATTTGCTCTCAGCAATTTTCTCATGTTCAAAGAGAGAACCACAGCAATCATCATGGGCAATCCTTCAGGAACTGCCACAACAATAATGATGATTGCCAAAATAATGGCAGTCACCAGATGGTAAATAATCGCTCCAGGAGGTTGTGCTAAATAAGTTGTAAAGCTTCCATGTGCGGCATAGCCCACCATCGGATCAAAAAATACATGATTGGACATATAAGCCAGGGCAATAAATGTTGCCCCGATATAGCCGAAATTGGTGATCTGTTTTCCAAGCTTTGCCAACTTTTGCTGTAAAGGCGAAAGTCGGTCTTCCGCAGAAATCAGTTCTTTCATGGTGGCACCGTACTTGGTTTTGTCACCAACGGCCTGGACTTTCATCACACCTTCACCGTCTTCCACCAAACCTGCACGGGAGAGCCCGTTTTGTTCTTCGTTGATCTGGCTTTCATCACCCGACCCTGTTTTTTCCACAGGTTCGGACTCCCCGGTCAGTGCGGATTCATTGACATCCAGTTCTCCTTCCAGCAAATAGCCGTCGGCCGGAATGGTATCCCCAGGTTGCAGAAGAATTAAATCGTTGACGACCAGTTCATCGATCAAGATCTCCTGGAGGGTTCCAGCTCGAAAAACTTTGACCCTGATCTTTGAAGCCTCCTCGAGCAAACTTTGGAATTCCGACTCGTTGCTGTATTCTGAAAAAGTAGCTACCAACGTTGCCAAAACGACCGCTATCGCGATCCCTAACCCTTCATACCACGGTGCGAATCCTAATGCTGCTAAGGCTAGAGTGACTAACAAAGCAACAATTAAGATCATAATGATCGGATCTTTTAGATTCGCGATCAGTTTGTCCCAAAAAGTTTCTACATCTTGGGTCGTAACCGCATTTGAACCATGCTGGTTTCTAGAATCGCGAACTTCTTGCTCTGAAAGACCGGTGTATGTGAATTTCATGAATGGACTCCAAGGGTTAAATCAGATCACCTAATTCTGTTGATTATTACTTTAGGGTTCAAGCTAATCTGGGATGCATGAAATTGCAGTTTCATCAAAATATATCAGGGTTTTCACTTTTGGAAGTTTTTATCAGCGCTGGGATTTTTTTAATTTTAATCCAAGGCACCCTAAGCATCATTGAACAATCCTCAAATCAGTTCAAGAAATCAGCCTTTAATTTCCAAACTGCAGCCATGCTTGATTATTGGAATTCGGAACAAGTTAATCTTTTACTTTCTCAGGAAATTCCAATATCCCAATCAAAGTTTTTAAGGAAACGACTGAACTTCACACCCAAGTTGAGTTCACAAGTGCAGATCGGTTCAAAGTAACCTTTCAACTTATTTTTCAAGATCATGCAAAAACCGTTTCATGGATTTCAGAAGGAATGATAGATGCTCCAAAAAACTGAAGTCCTGAAAAAAGGATTCACCATCATTGAAATTCTGCTCAGTGGTGCAATTGGTCTCTTGTTATTGTTGGTAATGGCCAATGCTTTCATTAATTTTCAAAAGATGGGTTTGATGCAAAATGATAACGCAAAAAAACATGCAGCGTTTGAAAGAACTTTAATGATGCTCAAGTCAGAATTAATCCAAGCCGGATATGGGCTTGCATCGTATCATCAAGGAATTCAAATTACGGATCAATCACTGCGTATCCAAAAAGACATGAATCTTGATGGTGATTTGGAAGACTCGCGTGAGGACGTGGTTTACCAGTTTTTCCAGGAAGATAAGAAGCTTTCCAGAAAATCTGGTCAAGGCTATTTCCAGATCCTCATGGAACCGATATACTCTGTTTTTTTTCATGCTCACCCCGTAGATTTTGAGCAAAAAGGGATAACACCTTGTGTCAGGATGCAATTCCAACTCAACGAGTTCGATGACCTTCAGGAAGCAACGCTATGCCCATTAACTCTTTGATGTGGATATAACTGGAAATGTTTCGTTAAACCCTCAAATAACAAAAAACGCATGAAGTATTTACACACCATGATTCGGGTGCAGAATCTTGAATCCGCCCTCGATTTTTTTATCAACAAACTGGGTATGATGGAGGTTCGTCGGAGGGAAGCACCTGAAGGACGATTCACTCTGGTTTTCCTGGCAACCGGACCTGGAGAGTCGACCATTATCAGAAGCCCTGACCAGATTTCAGTGGAATTGCTTCAAGAAGGCGATCCCCTTCCACCACAAGAACCCTGGCTTTCAATGCCCAGTCAAGGTGAGTGGTGAGTCGACTTCTCAAGTACCTTCTTTATAAAAAACTAATCAGGCCCATCACCCGAAGCGAAGGTTCTATCCGCCAAGTCAGTTGGGGGGTGGGCATTGGAGTGTTTTTCGCCCTGACTCCGACTGTAGGGATTCAGATGTATGCGGTTGCTCTGATATGGGCATTATGCCGTTACATTCTCAACACCCATTTCAATCTTCCGGTCGCAATTGCAATGGTTTGGATATCAAATCCTTTGACCATGATTCCGCTTTACTATCTCTTCCTCGTATCAGGTTATGCCTTTTTGGAGACACAGGAAAAGCTTAGTTTTGCGCTTTTCGAAAAAGAACTCTCCTCTTTTTCTCAAATGGAAAGTGCATGGGACTCCATCGTGGAAGCGACACGTTTTCTGATCATCGACCTAGGATGGCCGATGGTGGTGGGAAGCCTTTTTTTCGCCATACCGGGAGCATTTCTCTCTTACTGGATAACCGCTTATCTTCTTAAACGCTATCGACTTCAACGTCTGAAACATCGCCAGTTTGTCGCTAATGGATCCCAACCCGTGGACCAACCGGTCAATTAAAATCGATTGGCATCCTAAGGAACGCTTCAAAAGAATTCCTTTCTAATTTCATGAATTCTTCCTTAAACAAAAAAATCCTGGAATCTGAACTTCGTTACCGGAAAGGAAATTTACTTTACAATCAGGGGGAAGTTTCTAAAGCAGAAACATCCTGGGAAAATTCCACCTTCGAAGAGAATTCCCAGACAGAACAATCCTCAGCAGAAAAATCCAATTCATCACCTCCTTATATCCGAACCATCGGGGCTGTGTTGCTGACTGCAGTTTGCTTCTACGCTATACTGTTCAGTCTTTTCCCGAGGGAACCTGATGCCTTGTCTTTATGGATGCAATCCCAACAGCAACAGCAAAACCGGTCCTTCTGGGATGAGTGGTGGGACACGGGCAGGCCTTCGATCAGTTTCAACCGAACTCCATTTGGAAGTGAAGACTGGCTTCAACAATTCAGGGAAAATCTCAGAGATTTGATCGACAGGGAAGACCATGATCGATCTGCCTCAAGACAGGAATTTGAGAATTGGCTGGATCAAAATCAAAAAAAACGAAGTCAACCAAAACCTGTTAATCATTACATACTGACTGGTCGGGGACTTTTTAATGTCAGGAATTTTGATGAAGCCATCGCAACATACCAGGAAGGCCTTCACTATGCTGACCGTCCTGAACATTTGGGGGAACTTTTCCGTGAACTCGGAACAGCCTACTATTATCAAGGTTATCAACTTCAGGCAGATGGGCTTGCTAAGTACGATCTGAGACTTGTAAAAAACTCCGTCGATTCCTACCTTCAGGCAGAAAAATTCACCAGCGGCCCCTATTTGTATGGAAACATGGGTTGGGGTTTCTATCTTCTTGAAGATTTTGAGAAATCTGTTGAATACAGCCAAAGGGCATTGGCATTAGATCCGACCCTGGTTTACGTTCGAATGAACTTGGGAATCTCCTTCTTGCGGATGCATGAGTACACTAAAGCCTTTCTTGCTTACCAAAGTATCAGGCCTTTGGAACCGGATTTTGAAGAATATGATGGAGGAATCCGGGATTTGAAAGAACTCAAACTTCAATTTCCCGGAAGTCATCCATTTACGGATTTCATCCTTGGATTTATTATGATGGAACAGGGACGTTTTCTTGATTCCAGAGCGGCTCTAACGACTTTTCTTAACAGTTCTTTTGCTGCCAATTCCTGGAAAGCAAAGGCACAGGAAATGATCCGGATGATGTCCGAAGGTTGATCTCAGGATGTAAAATCAGTCCCCTGTATTTTGCAGACTTGCGAGATAAGCTTCCCACTCGTCAAGCATCATATTTTTCTTAAGGTTGTTGCAGGGTTTGCAGCAGGGCACCAAATTTTTTCTTTCGCTGAGCCCCCCTCTTGAAATCGGGATTCGGTGATCCATGCTCAACTGACGGGCAGGGACGGTTTTCCCGCAGTAATGACAGTGGTTTCTTGCCCTGAGGTTTTTCCACCACTGACTTTGACGTATCTGTCTCGCTTTTTCTTTTTCTCGACGCAGATGTTCAGGATCTGAGAAAATCCAGTCCGTTTCTTTCAAAATTAATGTTCCTTCGGTCTCCAGTTTGGTGCGCTTTCTTCAAAATCTCTTGGAGTTCTGGTCAATCGCCTCCTTCCCGTTCCATCAATGAACATCACATAGAGTTTGCTTACACCCGTCGAATTTGCAGCAAAGACGATCTGCTTGCCATCCGGGGACCAACTGGGCTGTTCTGAATTGTAACGCCCCCGAGTCAAGGCTTTTTCATCACCGGTGAAGGGGTCCAGAATATGGATCTGCGCATTGCCTCTCACGAGTCTTGTAAACGCAATCATGGTTCCGTCAGGAGACCAGGCGGGATCACTGCTCGCCCCGGAACGCGTTAATTGGAATTCAACCCTGGTTCCGAGTTGACGATAAAATATCTGTTCCTTTCCGGTTCGGTCCGAAACAAAAACAAGCTGTTGATCATCCGGGGACAAAGATGGAGCTGTATCAATTGCAGGGTGCTTTGTGACCTGCCGCTCTTTTCGACGGTTCAGGTCAAATTCATACAGATCGTTATTACCCTTTCGGCTAAGTGTGACGATCAAGCGTGTACCATCGGAAAACCAAGTACCTCCACTCACATTCAGGAAATTGGTATTGGAAGCATTAACCCGGTTATCTGAGTTCAGCAGAATGATCGGTTTGCCTTTTAGTTTGTTGAGGATGATCGCTGTTCCTCGGCGGCTGAGACGTGTGTAGAGAATGGATTTTCCGTCCGGACTCCATCTTGGGAGGAGGCTGATCGAAGGATTCCGCGAAATGGCTCCAAGCCGATTGCCGTGAGTATTGACTCTGGCAATGATTTTACGGCGCTTGGGCTGTTTCAATGTAAAGGCGATTGTACTCCCTAAAATGCCTTGAATTCCTGTTAGTTGTTCTGTCAGTTCATTGATCATCAACATCAATTTACTTTCCCTAAAATTGTTCCTTTTGAGTTGAAGCATCAACGGGAACAAGGGAACACCTTCAACATCAGCCACAGTCAAAATCAATTGTTGATTCTGGACATCAAGCAGGATTTTCATGTCCAACCGACTCCCTTCTCCCAAACGGCAGGAAGCATAACGGGAACCCCTCACTTTAAAAGAACCGCTCCAGCAAAGATTCCGATCAATGATTCTTTCCCAGCGCGGTGCTTCAGGATGCTCTGAAAAGGCCGGCTGTGGCTCAAGCGCAACAGCAAAACGGGTGAAGCCCAAACCGCTGATCACAATCTCTTCGCTGGAATAGGTTTGAGCACGCAGAACTTCTTGAGAAGAAAGCAGCAAAATAAAACAAAGACCGCTCAGAATAAAATGACTTTGTATGTTCTTTTTTCGAATATTGTTTTGCATCAACATTTATTGAAGTTGCGGAATGACTTTGACAACCACAATGTAAGGTGGGTTTCCTGCCAGTGCTTCAGGAAGTGGATTAAGGTTAACATTTCTGATCGCCAATTGGGCCGCCTGGTTGAATGCATTTGAAGGACTTGCCTCCAAAATTCTGTAACGAATGATTTTACCGGAGACTCCTATCTCGAGTTCGATGCGAACGAAAAGCTCCGAATCATACATTGCCAATTTGGGTTGAACCATGGTTTGAATGTGCTGGTTGTATTCCTGTTCTGCCTGACGGATTTTTTTGCTGATTTGCAGTTTCTGGTTAAATTCGATTTCCGAAGAAACTTCCGGTTCTTTAGCCTCTTTGAATTCCAGCATTGGCACTATAGGTTCCATGTCTGATTCTGGAACGAGTATTGGTTCGCTGGTACTGATCTGTGGATTCTCCAGGGGTTTAGGTTTGAGGATTGGGGTCGTCTGTATTTTTTGCTCCAAATTCGGAAGCTTGGCTTCGGGTTCCGGTAATGAAGTACTCAGCGTGGGTTTAGGTAAATTTGAAGAAAGTGAATCTGGTTTTAACACTGGGGAATCAGGAAGAGGCTGAGACTGCAACATTGGTTGTTTCAGCTCAATGTTTGGAAGCATGGATGCTGGTAATTCAGGTTCCGGAAGAGGAATCAAAGGTTGCTGTGTAAAGCTTTTTTTCAGGGATGGACTTTCTAAAATGGGAAGAGTTGGGGATAAATCAGGTTTTTCCGGAGTCTTTGGTTTAGTCTTTGTCACTTGGGATGGAATTTCGATTTTTTTAAACTCCGGTTTTGACAGTTTCATTTGGGGAATCGCCAGTTTTCCAACTTCCGGCGTCGTCATTTTTTTAAGTTTAGGTAGATTTTGACTCGGTTTCAGTAAAGTTTTCTTGGAATTAATTGATGATGGCAGAGCAGGTTTTTTCCCGGCAATAGGCGCCTTTAATGGTATTTCAACCGGGGAAACCAGAGCCTTGGTTCCAGGCCCCTTGAGTTCTTTTAGTTCAGGTTTTTTGGGGGACGGCAGTTTCAGTTTCTGCTTATCCGACTCAAAAGCCATAGGTTTCAGATCGATTTCCTTTTTTGGAACCACAATCGATTTGGGGGAAACTTTGACAGAAGTCTGAGTTTTCGGAAGCTTTCGCTTCAATTTTGGAAGTTCATTTTTTGAAAGCGATGGTTTTGTTATCTCAGGCTTTAAACTATTTTTTGGAGTTTTCAAAACAGGTTTTTGAACCTCAGGAAGTGGTTGAATTGGTTGTAAGCTAAGCGCTTTACTTCCTGATTCAAGCTTCAAGACCGGTTTTTGAATCGATTTGGATTTCTTCTGAGGATAATCAAAACGGATATTGACCCTGGCTTTGATAGGAACATCTTCATAATCCAACATTTCCATGGTACTGCTGATGACTATCATCAGGACAAGATGGACCGCAATCGATAGACCCAAAATCGATTCAAATCGCATGGTTTTTATATTGGAAAATGACGTTTTCTAACGAGATGAGCATTTTAGAAAAATAGCATGACTGAAGAAAAAATGATGGTATATTCCACATTTTTACAAAAAAATCGCACTTTTCTATGCTCTGGCCTTGACTTCTAAGTGAATAAATTATAGTGATACCAGGGTCTTGCAAGGCATACGCTGTGCTTGACTCATTTACCCGGCACCGTTGGAATGCGGTCCGAGGTTTGTCTTAAACCAGGGAAGGTTTGCTCGATATGACAACCTCTCCTATAAAATTTAACCTGATTTTGGATATGCTATGACCAAATCGGAACTTGTTGATGCAATCGCTGCAGAAGCTGGACTGAGTAAAGCTGATTCAGAAAGAGCTCTTAAAGCCTGCACCGGTGCAATTGAAGGTGCACTCAAAAAAGGAGATTCCATATCTCTGATAGGTTTTGGCACCTTTTCAGTAGTACAAAGAGCTGCCCGCACAGGAAGAAACCCTCGGGAACCCGGCAAAGTACTGCAAATTCCTGCTTCTAAAGCAGTTAAGTTCAAAGCTGGCAGCAAGCTGAAGCAAGCTGTTAATTGATTTGATATTTGAGCGGCACATTTAAAGTGCCGCTTTCACCTTTTTATCCTTCCTGATAACTCAAGAGGACAGCCCCTTCTATCCTCGTTAGTCTATTTTTGTCCTGAATTTCTTCATAATTCAGGTTCTTTTTCATTGGTGTCTGCAGATTCCGTTATTGTATCGGAACAGTTTGGATTTAGCAGCATATCCAATTGCGGTTCGGTTCCGGTTTTATAATGTTCCTCCTGGATTTCGTCTTGAAGATCACAGGGACCTGCTCTTCTTCCACTTTGATGAATTTTCACTGATACAATTCCAGGTGGTTGGGGAAATTGCTGCGTCGGCAAATTTGCCACTGCATTTTTCATAAACTCCACCCAAACTGGTGCAGCGGCCTTAGAGCCTGATTCATGCAGCCCCATACTTCTTGGCTGGTCAAATCCTACATAGACTCCTGTCAGCAGTTGAGGAATGAAGCCGATATACCATGCATCCAGGTTATCATTTGTCGTTCCAGTTTTCCCTGCTGAAGGCCTTCCCAGTGCCCTGGCACGCCATCCTGTTCCTCGCCTCACCACATCTTGAAGTACATCACTGATGAGAAAAGCTGTTTCCTTTGAGATGATATTTGTTGTTTGAGTCTGGCTCGATTCAAGGATCCTTCCGGACTGATCAGAGACTTCCAAAACATAAATAGGTTCCGTTCTGTTTCCCTGGTTAGCAAAAATGGCAAATGCATTTACCATTTCCTGCAAGGTCGCAGAAAATGAACCCAAGGCAATGGTCAGATTTTCCCGCATCTGTGAAGAAATCCCCAATTTTCTGCTGTACTCAATCACCCGTTTAGGGCCTAAATCCTCAATCAGCCCGATGGTGGCAAGGTTCAGGCTTTTTACCAGGGCTGTCCTGAGACTAACATTGCCCATCAACTTGTCTCCATAATTTTTTGGAAGCCAAATCTCATCTTCTCCCAATTTAATCTGTCCAGTCCTGAAAGCTCTTGGACTGTCAACCAGGACACTGCTCAGGGTGTAGCCAGCATCCACGGCCGAGGCATAGACAAGTGGTTTAAAGGCAGACCCAGGTTGCCTTTTCGCTTGGATGGCACGGTTAAATTCACTGTCTTCATATTCATAACCCCCAATCATAGCAAGCACTTGACCTGTTTCAGGCTGCATCCCTAAAACTGCTCCGTTGACTTGAGGTTCCTGATATAAATTCAACCTAAAAAGCTGATCTTGGGGATCATAATCCATCAGTTTGACAGGAATCACATCCCCTGGTTTCAAGGCTTCATCAATGGACTTAAACGGGATCGGGTATTCTTTTCCGCTCATGGCATTCTGCCAGCTTTTTAACCTATCCCAATTGAGGGTTCCAAAGACTCCACCCAAATCAACCGAAACCTCATCACCCTCAATTGTTTGAACAACACCTATGACATTGTTTCCCAACACGAGACGATTTTGAGAGGTGATTTCATCTGTCTGATCCTGCAATAAAGTACTGTTATCTGACCATTCCAGCTCCTTGAGGGGGCCCCTAAAGCCCTGACGTTTGGTGAGTTCCAGAATTCCTTTTTGAAGGGCCTCATGAGCGAACATCTGGTAGTCAAGATCCATCGCCATTGTTACCCTTAAGCCACCTTGATAAAGGTTTTCCATTCCATAACGTTTCAACAAATCACGTCGGACATGCTCCACATAATGTGCAGTTCCTTCCGAGGCAAAATCGTCAATTTCGATCAGTTTGATTTCCTCTTCTTTTGCGTTTAAGTATTCTTCGACAGTTATGAAATGCTCATCAAGCATTCGCTTCAAAACCCTGTCCCGCTGAATCAGAGCAAGTTCGGGATTGTTATTTGGGCCATAGCGTGAAGGTGCGGGAAGTAACCCAATAAGCATCGCACTTTGAGCCAAACTAAGTTCATGGGCGTGGATGCCAAAATATCCCTGAGCTGAGGCTTCCACACCTTCAGCATTACCCAGAAAAACCTTGTTCAGGTAGAGTTCAAGAATTTCAGTTTTGCTGAATTGAAGCTCCATTCGAAATGCCAGTAGGATTTCCCTCAATTTACGTATGAGTTGTTTTTCCTTTGTCAAAAGGAACTCCCTGGCAGTTTGTTGTGTTAAGGTACTGGCCCCCTGAACAAAACCACCTTCCTCAACATTGACCAAAAAGGCTTTAAACATCCTAAAAGGATCAATCCCAATATGAGAAAAAAACCTCGTATCTTCACTGGCAATTAAAGCTTGAATCAGATGTGGTGGGAAACGTTCGTAAGATACCGGAATTCTTCTTTGAATGTGAAACTCTTCAATCTGGTTGCCCTCCCGATCGTAGAGCACCGTCGGCAGAATTTCATTCCGCTTTTGAAGTTCTGCTTCAATATTTTTTGGAAGCGATTTACTCAATTCATAGAGAAAAGTCCCGACTCCTGCTGCTGCAAAAAAAGAAAAGGAGAATATAATCCAGAAAATCCACCGAAAGATTGAAAGCATGAAAAACATATTTCTTTTATTTCCTTTGCCCTGGCTCCAAACGATTTCTTATATTTTTTGCGAATCTGCTAAACATTTCTGAAAGAAATTGATCTAAGATGTTTCTTGTTCCGCTGGATCCTGTCGTAATTGAAAGGCTTTTTTCGATAAAGCCATTATTTCATCCCGATTTCCTTCTGAGATTTGATTTGGATCAAAATCTGAGATCATTGCTTCAAAATCTTTGTATAATTCAGATTGATAGCTTTGAAGCAGCAATTGTTTCAAGATTCTTGCATCTCCAGCATTTATATTTCCCAGAGAAGAAGGTTTTGAGAGATTCTCTTGGTTCTCTCCTTGAAAAACATCCGAGGAAGTATAGTATATTTGAACGATCTGACATCTACAGCCATTGATGTGAGGCAGTTCAGGAGGTGACTTTTCTTTAAATTGTTGACCAAACTTTTGACCATCTGCTTCAAGACAAACTAAAGGTGTGGTTGCATCGAGAAAAGCCTGAAGCTCATAAGCCTCAAGGGTCGTAATGACAGGTTCAACTTGTGGATGTCTTACAAAAAGCTGCTTCTTTTTTTTATAAATCCAGTAAACAAGAATCAGCCCAAAAAGCGCAATGAAAAGCTTTAACATCGATTTTCAATGGGTTGTTTCGATACTGGTTTCAGTAGGAACAAAAAACTTAAACCAGCAAGGTCCCTATTAAGATAGTTAATCAGGAACTGATATTTCAAATGAAAATGATCTTTTATAGATTGATGGCGAAGTATTTCAGATATTCTTTTTTGAAATGCCGGGCTTTGTTCCACAATCTGTTGCCTGGCATTTTTATATTCATTGTCCCTTTTTCAATTCAAGCACAGGAGAAAGAAGCTCCAACAAGCTGCAGAGAGTTGACTAGCCCTAACAATCAAACTGAAGTCAATGAACTTCTCTCTTGCATCCGTGCTCTCAACAGGGAACGAAATTCCCAGAGGGATCTCCTTAAAATACAGAACAAATTTGTCAGTTCCGAGCAACTGTCGGGCCAGATCAATTCTGCGAATCCAACAGCCGGAAATAAAATCGTTCCACTCCAACAATCCGGAACCTATCCTGGGTCCGTTGCCCTGTCGAACCGAATCCAAACCAATTTATCGCAAGCTAACAAGAATCAACGAAATCCCTCCAGTTCTGTCATCACGAAAAAGAGGAACTCAGGAACTTATCCTGGTTCAGTTGAGTTAACCCAGAAGATTCAAAAAAGAATCCCATCTTCTGGAAAAAACATTTCTGCAGTTTCACTGTTGGAGAGCAACCCGGAATTACGCGGTCCGAAGAGTTTTTCTGAATCAAAAATGTTATCGGAAAAAATTAAATCAAGATCCAATTAATCATTCGAACAAAAAAATGAGTTTGATTGTTTGTTTCCTGGAAGAATACATTCAAGGCTCTCCTTTGAAACATCCCTTCTTCATTCCAACAAATGCCTGTTCCGTTTGAGTTGGTGATTGAGTATGTATTCTTCAGCCCATTTCTATTTTTTTTATTGCTGTTGCTGTTTGGTTTATACTCCTTAAAAAACAATTCAAACAAATTTAAAAAACGTGACAAGGTCTTCTTTCTTTTAAAAAGCTTCTCAGGACTCTGGATTTTATTCCTCATTACCAGCAATGTTATATTTTATAAAGCGTTAGTGCCAGTGCTAACACCGTTTGCAAAAAATGACTCTCCAAGTTCAATAGCCGTTGCATTTATTGTGCCTGCTATTAATGCATAAGAATTTGCATTTGCATAATCTCCTCTATCTAAAACACCTGAAGAAGTGTATGTTCCAAACCCAGAAGAGTCAAGAGCAGTTGTTCTACCAGCATCTGTAAAAAGTGATACAGAAGTTGCACCAATACGGGTTACATAAAGCTCTCTATCATTTATCTCCGTCATTCCTAAAACATCATGTACTATAACTCTATCACCATTTACCATTCCATGCTCTGACCCAACAGTGGTTACAACTGCAGGTGATGCTTTTGTGATAGCTGATATTGATATAACATTTCCAGTGTACTGTCCCTCATTCCATATTCCCCAAACGAAAGCGTTTGCTCCATCAGCAGTGAATATACCTGGCCCTGAAATTAAGGTTTGATTGTTAGCATCAAAAACAATGTTTGATACATTTGCATCTGAATTAGCAACTCCTAAAACTGTTCCAATCCCTCCAAATGCAGTTTCATGTAAAACATTGGACTGAACACTATCTTCAGTAACCCCTGTAAGATAGGTATTGTTCTGATCATTGTAAAGTGATTGAATGGTTTGTGACCCTTCAATATCAATTTGAATAGCACCAGTTACAGTCTC
>LNZD02000133.1 GCA_001469005.2 SAR324 cluster bacterium lautmerah10 | reverse complement strand
TACCTAAAGGGATCATGAATAAGGAAGCCAACCAGGGGATGATAAGTGTACCTGCAAGGTAGTAATTACCCCCAAAAAATGGGACGAGTTTGGCGATCAGAAAACTGAGCATCGGGACATCCCGATAACGGATTATCTTTTCCTCGGTTTTTTTTACAGTTCTGAATTCATCTGGAATACGATCATTTTGTTTTTCAGCAAATTCACTGGAGCCTGAGGGATAATTTCGTAATTCGTCTTTTCCGTAAATGCCCTCATTATATTCCCTTGCCCAGCGTAACCAGTAAGGCGCATCCAAGGTGGTCATCATCGGACGGTCACCTACAAAATAGGCTTTCGGATTCTTCTGCCAACTCACGAACTGCTGATAGCGGACATTGACTGAAACGGCATAACAAACCAACAAAGCCAAAATGAAGATCCATGGAGAATAATTCCATCGTGGCATCAACCAATGTAAAAACGATTTTTCGGGAGAGGAAATGTTTTTCGAGAAAACAGACATACTAGGATTTTAAAATAACTGCATCTGAGATTCAGTATGAGCCAAGGGAATTTGAAGATGCTGATAAGCCTGTTCGGTGGCTACTCTTCCTCTGGGAGTCCTCTGGATGAAACCTTTTAATAGAAGAAAGGGTTCATATACATCTTCCAAGGTATCCTTTTCCTCTGAAACGGAAGCTGAGAGAGTCCCCAACCCGACTGGTCCACCTTTGAATTTATGGATAATGGTTTCAAGGATCATGCGGTCCATCGAATCCAGACCTTCCAGATCGACTCCAAGTTTTTCAAGACTTTCCTGAACCAGGGCCAATCCAATCACTCCGGAAGTTTGAAGATCTGCAAAATCTCGGCAGCGTTTAAGAATACGATTGGCGACTCTGGGGGTCCCTCTTGCTCGCCGGGCCATTTCCAGGGCTGCTTCTTCCACAATTTCAATTTCCAGTTTGGCAGCACTCCGCAAGACGATGATTTGAAGTTCTTCCGCAGAATAATATTGAAGCCTGCATTGAATCCCGAACCGATCTCTCAGGGGTGATGAAAGTAATCCAGTTCGAGTAGTAGCACCGACCAGGGTGAATCTTGGAAGTTCCAATTTCACCGTCCTTGCTGAAGGACCTTCCCCGATGATGATATCGAGAGTGAAATCTTCCATCGCCCCATAAAGCACTTCTTCAATCACCCTGTTCATTCGATGAATTTCATCAATGAAAAGGATGGTTCCCGGTTCGAGGTTAGTCAAGATGGCCGCAAGATCACCCTGACGTTCAATCACAGGCCCCGATGTGGAACGGATCTGAACCCCCATCTCCTTGGCAAAAATATTTGCCAAGGTCGTTTTCCCAAGTCCTGGGGGCCCGCTTAAGAGCACATGATCAAGGGCATGGTTTCTTTTTTTCGCTGCGGCAATGAATACTTCCAGATTCCTTCGTATTTCTTCCTGACCGACATAATCCTCGAGATTCTGTGGACGAAGGGATAAGTCATGGACCTCTCCCAATTGAGTTTCCGGGGCGACCATCCGGGACGAGCCGTCCTCAAAAACTGCTTCTTGCTCAGGCATGGTTTTCAGGAAGATGCTACCGGATGTTGCCGTGTCTCGATGGCAGCGATTTCAGGACTGATGCGCCAGGTGTAAAGGGGAGAGAAAACATAAAGTATCATGTAAAAAAATGACGCATAACCAAAATACGGAGTAAACATAAAACTTAAAATCATTATAATCGTGAACCACATAAACCTGCGGTTACGGCTCAAAAGTCTGCCTACATGGATGTAGCGAATAAAGTAACTGTTCATCAATAAAGAGGTTCCGATCATCAACCAAAAACATAGCCAGCCCCAAAAAATTAAGTTAGTTGAGCCCTGATCCAATGCTGAGTCGAGCATGATCAATGGTGCAGTGACCAGAAGTGCTGCCGCTGGAACAGGCAAACCCTTAAAAAACCCAGGAATACTTTTACGGTCCAAAATAAAAAATATCAGTCTTATCACCCCAAGGACCGCATAGCCGATCGCTACCCAAAGAAAAGAAATCGTCTCTCCGCTTTCTGAAATAAATCTTTCCATCAAAAAATAAAACATGATTGCCGGAGCGATACAGAAACTGACCGTATCGGAAATGTCATCTAAAACCCCTCCCAAAGTAATGCTGTATTTATTTTGTTTTTGGTTCGGTAAAGGAGTCGTCAGTCCGAGTTTTCTTGCCACAGCACCATCCAACTTGTCAAAAAATGCCGCTCCCAGAAGGATCAAATAGGCTTCTTTAAAACGCCCCTGGTCCGCAAAAAAAATCGCAAGTAAACCCATCAAAGCATTCATGACTGTTAAGGCGTTTGGAAAAACAGAGAGAATCCTTCTCCTCAGAACTTCATCTCCAAGGCAAAGGTCATCCAAACATGCAGTTCCATATTTGCGGCAGTACCCAGCAATGGAACCAAGATTGATGATTAAAAACAAAATCTCAACCATGATCAGATGCCTGGGATTCATCTCACCAAACCAACTGATCCATGAATACAATTCGCTCCCATCGACTACTGGGAGGTAAAATGCATAGAGGTAAAGTAAAACTCCAATCGGGGCTGCAATCATAGTCCTCAGCCGTGTGATTTCCTTGAACTCTTCCTCTTCACCCCGGCGGAGAGAAAAATTACGCATAAAATGTGCGAAGTTGTCACGCATCAAGACCGTCACACACAAAATCAGAACCAGAACCACATGCAGCATTTCGAGTTTTAAATTAGCTCCTTCAGGCAAGTGCTGGTACCGCCACATCATCCCAACAGCTACCATTGGAAAGATCATCGAATAAACAGCTTTATCCATGATCCTGTCCGCAAGATGTGCCAATTTCGCCTGGGGTCGATACCGTGCTGCAAACCATCCATCAATCAGGTCAAAAAACATAGAGGTCAATAAAAAGCACAGTCCTGCAATATAAGCTGTCATGCTTTGATTGAGCATCACAGCAACAGCAATTAAATCTTTTATTTTTTATGTTGAATTCTTTTCCTGAATTATACCGGATTTTTTCAATATTCCTGCAACCGGTGACTTTGATTAAAGACGTAAAGCATCAATGCCGCACGAATATAAAGACCGTTTCTAAGCTGTCTCCAATACATCGCCCTTGGATCCAAATCCACTTCCGGGTGAATCTCACTCCGTCTCGGCAGCGGATGAAGGATGATTGAATCCGGTTTCATCATTTTGAGATCATCAGGATACAAACTAAATTGGTCATAGTTAATTTGTCCCGATTCCCCGGACATATCATATTCATCCTGGATCCGTGTCATGTAAACACAATCAACATCAGGGAGAACTTCCTTTAAATTACCTGATTTGATGATCTTAACCCGGCTTTGCTCGAGAGATTGTTCCAAATCCGGTGCGACCTGAAAGGCATCCGGGGCCACAAAATACATTTCCACATCATCAAATTGACTAAGCAGAAAAATCACCGATCTTACTGCCCTCCCTCTAAGCAAGTCTCCAACAAACGCATAACGCTTTCCGGACACTCCCCCCCTGTCCTGAAACGAGCGGTACATGGTGTATAGGTCCAATAACGCTTGAGTAGGATGTTGATCCTTACCACTCCCACCATTAATGAAGGGGACACTTCTTGCGGAACGGTCAAGGTAATAGGCCATGTATTCGCAGAATCCGGGTTTAGGATCCCGCATAACAATCATGTCAAAATAACTACTGAAAACTCTAACCGCATCCTCCTGACTCTCACCTTTGTATTCTGATGACAAAGAAGGATCACGAACCTCGGCAGTATCCATTCCTACCAACTGGCAAGCTCCAAGAAAGGAAAGAAAGGTCCGCGTAGAAGGCTGGGTAAAATAAAGCATTGCTTTCTTGTGACGCAATAATGATTTCAGGAAATCGATGCCATTGGGTTTACGAGTCATTAATTTTATTTGATTCGCAATCTCAAAAAGTTCTTCCAAAAGAGAAGTATCAAATTGCTGAGTTCGCATGACATGATACATCCTGTCATCACGCTGATAGTATTTGACTCGATCGTCAGGAGCGGTTTTCAGATAATCTTCGTAATTCATAATTTTTTATCCAGATTTGCATAGGTAGGAAACACTCGTAGCCTATTTATGTAATGAAAAACAGTCCAGCATGAAATGGTGTTATTTGTTCTGAAAGACTTTGATCTGGTAGAAGCTTTGGTGCATTGATAAGTTATTACATCCTTATTCATCAAACCTCATACAGGAAATCCGAATAACTTTATGGAAACCTTTCGTCAGGTCCGTAACTTCTGCATCATTGCACATATCGATCATGGCAAATCCACATTGGCGGACTGCCTGATGAAAGAAACAGATGCCGTGACGGACCGGGAATCCAAGGAACAGTTACTCGATTCGATGGATCTCGAACGTGAACGGGGAATTACCATCAAGTCTCAAACCGTTCGCCTTGATTACACTGCAAAAGATGGGAATCAGTACATTCTGAATCTGATCGACACTCCGGGACATGTGGATTTTACTTATGAAGTTTCAAGATCCCTGGCTGCCTGTGAAGGAGCACTTCTGGTCGTGGATGCCGCACAGGGGGTGGAAGCCCAGACCCTGGCCAATGTTTACATGGCGTTAGAGAACGATCTGGAAATCCTTCCGGTTTTAAACAAAATCGACCTCCCCACTGCAGAACCTGATAGAGTCGCAAAAGAAATTGAAGACATCATCGGTCTCGATACCAGCGATGCAGTGAGAGTCAGTGCCAAAGAAGGCCTCGGAATTAATGAAATTCTTGAGCAAATTGTAGATCGTGTTTCACACCCCGACGGTAATCCTGAAGCACCCTTAAGAGCACTAATATTTGATTCATGGTTTGATGCCTACCTGGGAATAGTGATCATGATCCGGGTTGTTGATGGATCGGTCCGATTAGGCGACCGGGTGATCTTCATGGCCACAGGGAAAGAGTATGAAGTGACCCAATTGGGAGTTTTCACTCCTTTTCGGCGTGAATGTGATGAATTGAAAATGGGTGATGTAGGGTTTTTGTGTGCATCCATCAAAACCATCGGACACACAAGAATAGGCGATACCGTGACTCTGGCGGAACATCCTGCAGAACAACCTCTTCCAGGATATGCAGAAGCAAAACCGATGGTATTCAGCGGTATTTATCCTGTAGATTCTGAACAGTATGAAGAATTAAAAGAATCGCTGAACAAACTTGCCCTGAATGACGCATCGTTGAAACACGAGCTTGAAACATCTGCAGCATTGGGTTTCGGATTCAGATGCGGTTTCCTGGGATTGCTGCACATGGAAATCATCCAGGAACGGCTCGAAAGAGAATTCAACCTTTCTCTTGTTACGACTGCGCCAAGCGTAGTTTATCAGGTCCATCTACGAAACGGGGAAATGCTGGAAATCGACAACCCTTCCCAACTTCCTCCGGTAATGGAAATTGATTCCATCATGGAACCTTATATCAGGGGAAGGATCATGATGCCTGAAGAATTTGTCGGAAGCGTGATGAAACTCGCCCAGGAACGAAGAGGAACCCAGGTCAATATGGAATTCCCAAGTCCCAGTCGCGTGATCCTGGAATACGAATTTCCTCTCAACGAAATCGTGATGGATTTTTATGACCGCCTAAAATCCATCTCAAAAGGCTATGCTTCTTTTGATTATGAACTGATTGATTACCGCAAAGGGGACCTCGCCAAACTGGACCTCATGCTCAATGGAGACGTCGTGGACGCGCTTTCCCTGATTGTTCCCAAAGAACAGGCCTACTATCGGGGCAGGGAATTGGCAAAAAAAATCAAAAAATTGATCCCCAAGCAGATGTATGAGGTTGCGATCCAGGCGGCAATCGGTTCCAAGATCATTGCCCGAGAAACGCTTGGAGCCATGCGCAAGGATGTCACGGCCAAATGTTACGGAGGTGATATCACCCGCAAAAGAAAATTGTTGGAAAAACAAAAAGAAGGGAAAAAGAGGATGAAACGTGTTGGCTCCGTAGAAGTCCCCCAGGAAGCCTTCATGGCAGTGCTGAAAATCGAGCGTTAATTTCTCATCACAAATAGACGCCTAATGAATTCCACAGGAATTCCAAACCTCATTGTCCCTTTTTTATCCTGATTCTCCTCCCCAAATTCCAAAAATAGCAAAAGTTCTCCATCGTTAATCTCGCGATGGAATGCAGGACGCAGCATATGCCTGAGTTGGAATTTTTTCTGGAGCGATTGTTTGAAAATTTGCCTGTGAAATAATTCAAAAATATCCTGGATGAAAGGGCCAATTTCAAAAAAAAGAGAACCATCCAAATGTCCTGAAAGCTCCACCTTACTTTCGAGTTCCTGCCTGCGGGCACGAAATATGGATGCCAACTTCAAAGCTTGATCACTTTCCATTTGGAAGATCCAGACGGTTCCAAATTCCTTCAGGCTGAGAAAAGAGACACTGGAGGGTTGATCATTATTTTGTTGGAAATCCTTATATTGAAGGAGTTCCTGGCTTAGGAATTTCACTGAAGTTTTATCACTGAATTCAGTTGTCCAGAATTGTTCCAAAGCATTCGTGATTTGATGACGGAATTGATCTAGCTTTTCTTCGTTAATTTCTGAAATTTCTGATTTAATCTCATTGGATTTCGTATCTTGATTAGAATCACCATCAGAATCCCTAATCAGAGTTTCCTCCATCATGTTATTCAAAACATTGGCTGAAAGTCCCTCCTCGATCTGGAACGGTTCTTCGGCACTTTGCTGTTCTTCCAGGTTTGAATGGTTATCCTGCATCCTAAAAAATCTTCCTCATCTGTGTCTTATCTCAGTGAGAATCCAAAAACATTTGTGGAATATTTTCAAGGTGATTGGGGTTTTCCTGGCATTGAGCCAATTCAGTCATGCGGATGAATGGAAACCCAAAAGATCCAAAACCATCATCCTTTCCTCGAAAAATTCCAAAAACTACATCAGCCCTTCCGAGCAAAAAACTGGAAGGATGGTCCGTGAACTTTCCTCTTCTAACCGCTGGCTTTTCATCAAACCAAAGCCCAAACCCAAGAAGCGAATTCAAAGAAAACCTAAACCAATCGTCAAAAAATCTCCACCTGCCTACGTTGTCAATCAAGGGAGGCTTGCATCACAATTGACCAAACCCTGGAAAAGAGAGCTTGCTTCCAGCGAAACCAAAGATGGCCGTTCGGCAAACCGGATAGCCACAAGATTTCCCAGGGTAAGTCAAGATAATGAACAAATCGGAAGAGATGTTTGGAATTCAATGCAGTTGATTCTCAGGGAACCCTTCATGGATGAACCTTGACTTCAATGGAAACTGATGAAATTATTTGCTATTCTTTTCAAATGTTAGACAGGTATATTCCTTTATTCCTCAACTAAAGATTGAGGTAAAATTAACGGATGTTATCCTGTACTCAGTGATCCTTTAGAAACCCAATTATAATTGACGGCTATGACTACGACCAAAATGAATGACCTTGACCCCCAGGAAACCCTGGAATGGATCGAGGCCATGGAGGCCGTCATTGAGCGAGACGGTTTCGAACGAGCCCAGTTTCTTTTACGAAGATTGGCCGATCGTGCCGTAACTTCCGGCGTGGATGCTCCTTACACGGCTTACACCCCGTACCTCAACACCATTCCTCCGGAACTCGAGGTCCGTTCTTCCGGGAATCAGGAGTTAGAATCCAAAATCCGCTCTATCATCCGCTGGAACGCGGCAATGATGGTGATGCGTGCCAACCGTGATTCTTCAGAACTCGGCGGCCATATTGCCAGTTTTGCTTCTTCTGCACTGCTTTATGACATAGGTTTCAACCACTTCTGGAATGCCCCCGGACCAGAACATGGTGGAGACCTGGTTTACATCCAGGGACATTCGGCTCCCGGGATCTATGCCAGGGCTTTTCTAGAGGGTCGGATCACGGAAGAACAGATGAATCACTTCCGCCAGGAATCCACCGGAAAAGGAGTTTCATCCTATCCCCACCCCTGGCTGATGCCGGAATTCTGGCAGTTTCCCACGGTCTCGATGGGTTTGGGTCCGATCATGGCAATTTACCAGGCCCGCTTTCTAAAATACCTTCACAACCGTGAATTGTTGGATACTGAACCACGGAAAGTCTGGTGTTTCCTTGGGGACGGAGAAACCGATGAGCCTGAATCGATGGGGGCCATTCATCTCGCAGCCCGTGAAAAACTGGACAATCTTATTTTTGTCATCAACTGCAACCTTCAGAGACTAGACGGCCCAGTCCGCGGAAACGGCAAAATCATTCAGGAACTGGAAGGTGAGTTCAGGGGCGCAGGTTGGAATGTGATCAAAGTCCTATGGGGTTCCTACTGGGATCCGCTTCTGGCCAAAGACGACCAGGGGCTCTTGCGGAAGAGAATGGAAGAAGCCATCGACGGAGAATATCAGGCCTTCAAAGCCAAGGGCGGTGCTTATACACGTACCCATTTTTTTGGCAAGTATCCGGAACTGCTGGAAATGGTCTCCAACATGAGTGATGAGGATATCTGGAGACTGAATCGCGGAGGCCATGATCCACATAAAGTTTATGCTGCTTATCAAGCAGCAGTTAAACATACCGGGCAACCCACGGTGATATTAGCAAAAACCGTTAAGGGTTACGGCATGGGCGGATCCGGAGAAGGTGCCAACATTACTCACCAACAGAAAAAAATCCGTCCTGAAGATCTCTTGGTGTTCCGTGATCGTTTTCACCTTCCACTCTCCAATCAGCAGGTGGAACAGATGGAGTTCTTCCATCCAGGAGATTCGTCCCAGGAAGTCGAATACCTTCATCAGCAACGCGAAAAACTTGGTGGTTACCTTCCCTCCCGGAGAACTCGTGGAGATGATTTAAAAACTCCGGAACTTCAATTTTTTGAGCGGCTGCTGAAAAGCACCGGGGAGCGTGAAATCTCAACAACTCAGGCTCTGGTTCAAGCTATGACCTTATTGTGCCGGGATGAAAAGTTGGGCTCCCGAATCGTTCCTATCGTCCCTGACGAAGCACGGACTTTCGGAATGGAAGGGATGTTCCGGCAAATCGGGATTTATGCCCATGAAGGCCAGAAATACGAACCGGTGGACCGTGAACAGCTGATGTATTACCGGGAAGATCAAAAAGGGCAATTCCTGCAGGAAGGAATCAACGAAGATGGTGCCATTTCTTCCTGGATTGCAGCAGCGACTTCCTACAGCAATTCCGGAATCCAGATGATTCCCTTTTACACTTTTTACTCGATGTTCGGTTTTCAAAGGGTTGGGGATTTGATCTGGGCAGCAGGAGACATTCAGGCAAGAGGATTTCTGATTGGGGGAACCTCAGGAAGAACAACCCTCAATGGCGAGGGGCTGCAGCATGAAGATGGACAAAGCCAAATCATGGCAGCCAATGTACCGAATTGTATCTCTTATGATCCTACATTTGCCTATGAATTGATGGTGATCATCCAAAACGGTCTGAAGAGGATGTTCGAAAATCAGGAAAATGTTTTTTATTACATCACCACACTCAATGAAAACTATCCTCATCCTGAAATGAAAAAAGGTCAGGAAGAGAACATCATCAAAGGTATGTATCTTTTTCAGCAGGGAGGTAAAGGATCGAAACGGGTCCAGCTTATGGGTTCAGGAAGCATCCTCAGAGAAGTGATTGCCGCTGCAAATATACTCTCAGAAGATTTTGGAGTTCAGGCAGATGTCTGGAGTTGTCCGAGTTTCAATGAATTGAAGCGAGATGGAGACGATTGTGTTCGGTGGAACCTGATGCATCCTGACCAAAAACCAAGAATTCCCCATGTAACTGCATGCCTTGAAAAACATTCCGGGCCTGTGGTTGCCGCAACGGATTATGTGAAATTGTTTGCAGACCAGATTCGGGCCTATGTTGGAAGAAATTTTCATGTCCTGGGTACCGATGGATTTGGACGAAGCGACACCCGGGCATCGCTCCGGCGTCATTTTGAGGTCAACCGTTATTATGTGACGGTTGCCGCCTTGAAAACTTTGGCTGATGAAGGAACGATCCCAGCCAAAACGGTCAAATCCGCGATTCGCAAATACAAGCTCGATCCAGAAAAACCCAACCCTCTCCACGTTTAAAGCCAGGAACATGACTCAAATCAAGCAGGTACAGGTTCCAGACATGGGGGATTTCCAGGATGTCGAAATCATCGAGGTTCACATCCAAGCTGGTGACAGGATCGAAAGTGAAAATCCATTGATTACCCTGGAAAGCGATAAAGCAACGATGGATGTGCCTGCACCTTTTTCCGGGAAAGTAGAAAATGTCCTGATCAAGGTTGGAGATAAGGTTTCTGAAGGAACTCCTATCGTGGATCTTCAAACTTCGGATGATGCGAAAGCTGAACAAATCTCCACTACGGACAAGACAAGAGACACTCAAAATCTGGAAATCCAGCAGGATTCAGGAAATTTGAGTTCTTCCCCCGAATCTCCTGAAAATCAAACAGATTCCGGTGAATCTTCCAAAGCAAATTCATTCTCATCTGAGCCTGAGTTGATGCTGATGCCCGACATGGGCGATTTCACCGAAGTGGATATCATTGAGGTGTTGGTCAAGACTGGAGACCAGGTAAAGCCTGAAGATTCCGTGATCACTTTGGAAAGCGACAAAGCAACCATGGATGTGCCTGCCCCACTTAAAGGGACCATCCAGGAAATGTTTGTCAAAACAGGACAAAAAATTTCCAAAGGACAAAAGATCGCCCTGATCCTTCCAGATTCTGAATCTGCAAATCAGGCTGCACAAAAAATCGACAAAAACGAAGAACCTTCAGTATCAGAAGCTCCAAAAAAACCATCCACAGAAGAGAGAACTTCAACAGGGCGAAGACCTCCTGTTACGGAACCCATCGACCACCAGCAATTCCTGAAAGCCCATGCGAGCCCTTCAGTTCGGAAATTCGCCCGTGAACTTGGTGTGGATTTAAGCAGGGTGAATGGGTCCGGCAGAAAAGGTCGCATCACTCACGAGGACGTCCAAGGACATGTCAAAGAAAGATTGAGTGCACCATCCACGGCTCAGGGTTTAGGTGGGACCGTTCCTCAAATTCCAGAAATTGACTTCTCACAGTTTGGAGAGATTGAAATCAATCCGCTTTCCAGGATCAGAAAAAAAGGTGCCGAACACCTCCATCGAGCCTGGTTGAACCTGCCGATGGTGACCAATCATGACGAAGCCGACATTACCGAACTGGAAGCATTCCGGCAAAAACTCAAAAAAGAGGCCGCCGAGCAAAACATCCGGCTAACGATGCTTGCATTCCTGCTTAAGGCGACAGCAGCTAATCTTAAAAAACATCCTGATTTCTGCTCATCCCTGAGCCCTGATGGTCAAAACCTGATTCACAAACGCTATTGTCACATCGGAGTTGCAGTCGATACCGAAGAAGGTCTCGTGGTCCCTGTGATCCGTGATGTCGATCAAAAAGGAGTTTTTGAACTCGCCCAAAATCTGGGGGATGTCAGTGAAAAAGCACGCAGCCGAAAACTAAAACATGAAGATCTCCAGGGTGGTTGTTTCAGTATTTCCAGTCTCGGTGGAATCGGAGGAACCGCATTCACTCCATTGGTGAATGCACCTGAAGTCGCGATCCTCGGCGTCACTCGTTCCAAAATGACACCCCAATGGAATGGAGAGGAATTCATTCCCAGATTAATGCTTCCCCTGGATCTGACCTACGATCACCGTGTCATCGATGGTGCAGGGGCCGCAAGGTTTCTGGCTGACTTCTGCACTCTTCTTTCCGATATGAAGCGCTTGCTGCTCTGACAGGTTTTGATGGACAAACGCTCCGTTCAGGTTCCTGACATCGGCGATTTCCAGGAAGTCGAAGTAATCGACATACTGGTCAAATTCGGGGACCGAATTCGAACAATTTCGAGCATTCATCTTAAGGTTGGAGACAAAGTTTCCGAAGGAAATCTGATTTTGGAATTGGAAGAAGAGTTAATCAATTCCGAGCCAACTACCCAAAAGTCATCAGAGGAAAATACCCCCCCCTCTGAAGAAAACATCAATCCTTCAAAAACTTCTGCAACCCCATTTTCCCAGCAAGTAAGTAAAGCAGATTTGAACTGTGAAGTCCTGGTTTTAGGTGCTGGACCGGGGGGATATACTGCGGCATTCAGGGCGGCTGATCTGGGGAAAAAAGTGATACTGGTGGAACGCTATGAAAGTCTGGGAGGAGTCTGCCTGAATGTTGGATGCATACCCTCTAAAGCTTTGCTTCATGCAGCGAAAGTCATCGATGACGCACACGCCATGAAAGACCATGGAATCGATTTTGGCACCCCGAAAATCGACCCTATCAGACTTTCAGCATGGAAAAACTCTGTCGTTGGCAAACTGACCAACGGTCTGAAGTCACTGGCAAAACAGCGTAAAGTAGAATGCCTGACCGGAAAAGGAACTTTCCTTGATTCCCATCATCTTCAGATTGAATCAAAAAGCGGAACAACCACTGTCCGATTTGAGAATGCCATCATCGCCGCCGGTTCTGAACCGGTTAAACTCCCATTCCTTCCAGATGATCCCAGGATCATGGATTCCACGGGAGCATTAAATCTTCAGCAAATCCCGGAAACGATGCTGGTCATCGGAGGTGGAATCATCGGTCTCGAGATGGCGACCGTTTACAGGTCAATGGGGACCAAAATCACGGTTGTTGAAATGCTTGACGGGTTGATGGCTGGAGCCGACCGTGACCTGGTTAAACCCTTTCACCGCATCGTTTCACGTCAGTACGATAACATCTGGCTGGAAACCAGAGTCACTCAAGTCGAAGCTCAGAAAAAAGGGTTGAAGGTCCATTTTGAGGGAAAAAATGCTCCTGAAAAACCAGTTGTCTTCGAAAAAATCCTAAGTGCGGTGGGAAGAACCCCGAACGGATTAAAAATCGGTGCAGAAAACGCAGGGGTTTCGGTGGATGAAAAAGGCTTCATTGCGGCCGACTCCCAGATGCGCACCAATGTATCGCATATTTATGCCATCGGAGATATCGTCGGCCAACCGATGCTGGCTCACAAGGCAACCCATGAGGGTAAGGTTGCCTCGGAAGTGATTTGCGGGATGAAAAGTCATTTTGACGCTCGGGCCATTCCCTCTGTTGCTTATACCGACCCTGAAGTCGCATGGGCCGGGATCACCGAAGAGGAAGCCAAAAGCCAGGGAATGAACTATGGCAAAGGGATTTTCCCCTGGGCTGCCAGTGGACGGAGCCTGGCATTGGGACGAGACGAGGGCATGACGAAAATAATGTTTGATGAGGGCACCAAAAAGGTGATTGGTATAGGTATCGTGGGGCCGAATGCCGGGGAACTGATTGCAGAAGGAATGTTAGCCATTGAGATGGGAGCAGACGCCACCGATATCGGTTCCACCATTCATCCTCATCCCACACTTTCTGAAACCCTCGGATTGGCCGCCGAGGCATACGAAGGAACCATCACCGACCTCTACCTGCCAAAGCGGAAATAATCCGACATCTGGTCATAACCTAGCAGCCAGTTCGGCTCCTTCACGGATTGCCACTTTCGCGTCCAAGCCCCTTGTTTCCCTGGCTCCTCCAATTACATGGATGGGCATTCCTTTTCCGTTGAAACGAGAACTCAAATCTTCAAAGGGCTCCTGTCCGGCAGCGATAATGATCTGGTCGACTTCAAAAAGTTGATCCTGTGGGGCTTCCCCTTTTTCCAAGGAGACTTTGACATGAAGACCCTTATCATCAATTTTCAGATATTCAGCTCCGTTGTATAGCTTTACCTCATGTGACCTGAGTGATTGCAAATGTGCCCACCCTGTTGTCTTTCCGAGCCTCTTCCCAATTTTGTCCGAAGAACGCTGAAAAACTGTTATTTTTCGTTTGAGTGGTTGACCAACTTCCAAGGCCTCTCGGGGTTCCAGAATTTGATACTGGTTCATGTAACCTGAAACATCGTCACCGATACTTGACTTAGTGGTCAGGTAATGAGCAACATCAATCCCGATTCCTCCTGCACCGATGATGGCCACTTTTTCTCCAACAGGTTTCTCATGTTCCAAAACATCCAGATAACTTAAAACCTTGGGATGTTTTGATCCTTCCAAATTTAATCCACGAGGTTTTACCCCTGTTGCCAGAATCACTTCGTCAAAACCACCATTTTCCAGATTTGATGAGTCGAATGTCTTTCCCAGCCTCAGAGTCACTCCGTGTTTGGCCAGCATCACCCGGTAATAACGCAGGGTTTCATGAAATTCCGATTTTCCAGGAATTTTCACGGCAAGGTTCAATTGACCCCCCAATTCTTTTTTGCTGTCAAAGAGAGTGACCCGGTGTCCCCGTTGTGCAAGGACCAATGCCGCAGTCATCCCGGCGGGACCTGCACCAACGACGGCAAAAGTTTTTTGGGTTGATGCTGGTTCGAATTCAAGCTCAGTCTCTCTACCTGCCCGTGGATTGACTAAACAACTGGCGGTCTGCATCGAAAAAATATGATCCAGACAGGCCTGGTTACAGGCAATGCATGTATTGATTTCCTCAGGACGACCTTCTTCTGCTTTGAGGACAAAATCCTCATCTGCCAAAAAAGGCCTGGCCATGGAAACCATGTCAGCCATCCCATCTCTGAGCAAACCCTCAGCAACATAAGGATCATTGATACGGTTGGAGGTGATCAAGGGAATCTTCAGATGCGGCTTTAATTTTCCGGTAACCCAGGCAAAAGCGGCCCTGGGGACCATCATTGCGATGGTTGGAATTCGTGCTTCATGCCAGCCAATCCCGGTATTGATTAAAGAAGCCCCTGCTTCTTCAATCCTTTGTCCAAGTTCAACGACCTCCTCAAAGCTGCTTCCTTCTTCCACCAGATCCAAGCATGACAGCCTGTATACGATCAAAAAATCGGAACCTGTTGCCTCCCTAACTTTTTCGACAATGCTGATTGGTAAACGAATTCGGTTTTCGTAAGATCCACCCCATTCATCGGTCCTGTGATTGGTTTTTTTGACAATGAATTCATTGATCAGATACCCCTCGGACCCCATCACTTCAACCCCATCGTACCCTGCCATCTGTGCTAATTTGGCACACCGTGCATAATCATTGATGGTTTGCAGAATCTCTTCGTGATCCAATTCTTTTGGGCGATAAAAATTAATCGGTGCGGTAATCGGGGATGGTGCAACACAACCTTCCTGGTACGAATAACGACCGGTGTGCAGGATCTGCAAAAGGATTCTTCCACCATGACGGTGAACTGCTTCCGTGATGGGACGATGAAAATCGAGTTGATCTTCCGATACCAAATCCGCTCCTTCTTCAAAAACACGCCCGGCAGTATTTGGAGAAAATCCTCCTGTGACAATCAATCCAACACCTCCCTTGGCCCTCGCCTCATAAAAAGCAGCAAGCTTTCGGGAACCTTCAGGGTCTTCTTCAAGTCCTGTATGCATCGATCCCATCAAAACCCGGTTCCGGAGCGTGATGTTTCCAACCTGAAGCGGAGTTAAAAGCTTTTCAAACATGATTCCTGTCTGGAACGATGATTTTAAGAGGAAAATGATAACTTCTTAGTGTACCTCAAGAAGCTTTCAATAATTCAGCCTGATGGTGAGTCAACAACGGTTCAATGACCTGATCCAGATTTCCCATCATGATATCTTCAAGCTTGTAGAGTGTCAGGTTGATCCGATGATCGGTCATTCTGCCCTGGGGAAAATTATAGGTCCGAATCCTTTCGCTTCGGTCACCACTGCCAACCATTCCTTTTCTTTGTGAAGCAGCAGTGTCCTGTTGCTCCTGCAGTTCTTTCTCGTAAAGCCTGGCACGTAAAACCTTGAGA
Source organism: SAR324 cluster bacterium lautmerah10 (assembly GCA_001469005.2). Classification (GTDB taxonomy): domain Bacteria; phylum SAR324; class SAR324; order SAR324; family NAC60-12; genus UBA1014. The sequence goes on along the minus strand of LNZD02000133.1, from coordinate 3,797 downwards.
GCCTGGTTTTTATTTTTAAGCTGGGATTTCTCATTCTGGCAGGTCACAACCAATCCGGAAGGAATATGGGTGATCCGGACGGCAGAATCGGTTGTGTTCACACTTTGCCCCCCGGGACCTGAAGACCGGAACACATCCACCCGGATATCATTGGGATTCACCTCCACTTCCAAATCCTCCACTTCAGGAAGGACCGCAACGGTTGCTGCAGAAGTATGAACTCTACCCTGGGTCTCTGTTTTGGGAATCCGCTGGACCCGATGCACACCCCCCTCAAACTTTAATTTACTGTAAACTTTTTTCCCGCTGACAGAAAGGATGACTTCCTTAAAACCGCCAATATCTGTGGAACTTTCATTAAGGATTTCCAACTTCCACTGTTGAGATTCCGCAAAGCGGGCATACATGCGAAAAAGATCGCTCGCAAAGAGTGCCGCTTCATCCCCGCCGGTTCCGGCACGGATCTCTAGAATGGTGTTTCTGGTGTCGTCTGGATCTTTTGGAAGGAGCAGCAATTCAAGCTGCTGAGTCAGATCCTTGGACTGGACTTCGAGTTCCTGGATTTCTTCTCGAGCCAGGTCCCGCAGTTCGGTGTCCTCAGAGGCATCATCAGCAATGAGCTGATTTTCGATCAGGAGTTCCGTCAGTTTTTCAAAGCGCTGGTCAATCTCACTAAGCTTTTCCAGCATGGAGGTTTAAGCACGATTGTAGCGGCGTTTGAACTTCTCAATCCGACCTGCCGAATCGATGACCCTCTGACCACTTCCTGTGTAAAAAGGATGGCAATTGGAACAGATTTCAACGGTTGTTTCCTGGCCCAAAGTGGACATGGACTTCCAAGAAGCGCCACAGGAGCAGTTGAAAGTGGTTGGTTTGTATTCTGGATGGATTCCGGATTTCATTATTTTCTCCAAAAATTATTTGTCCATCATGTGAAGAAATTCTTCGTTGTTTTTAAATTTTTCCATCTTATCGAATAAAAATTCCATTGCTTCGACAACATTCAGAGAAGCAAGTACTTTTCGAAGAACCCAAATTCGGTCCAGGTCGCCCTTTTCAATCAGCAGTTCCTCTTTTCTCGTCCCTGATTTATTGATATCGATCGAAGGAAAGATCCGTTTTTCTACCAATTTCCGGTCGAGGACCAGTTCCATATTTCCTGTCCCCTTGAATTCTTCAAAGATCACCTCATCCATTCTGCTGCCGGTATCTATTAGCGCAGTCGAGATGATGGTCAGTGAGCCTCCTTCCTCGATGTTCCTAGCTGCACCAAAAAAGCGTTTGGGCTTGTGAAGGGCGTTCGAGTCCACACCTCCAGAAAGAATCTTCCCACTGGGTGGTACAACCGAATTGTAGGCACGGGCGAGACGGGTAATCGAATCCAGCAGGATGACCACATCCCTTCGATGTTCAACCAACCTCTTTGCTTTTTCAATCACCATGTCGGCAACCTGAACATGCCGGGTCGCCGGTTCATCAAAAGTTGAACTAACCACTTCACCTTTCACGGAACGCTGCATTTCCGTTACTTCCTCAGGTCGTTCATCAATCAAAAGAACTATCAAATCCACATCGGGATGATTGGTGGAGATGCTATTCGCAATCGACTGAAGGATCATCGTTTTCCCAGTCCGTGGCGGAGCCACAATCAACGCCCGTTGCCCCATCCCTATTGGCGCAGCAAGATCGATGATTCGAGTGGTCATATCCCGGTCACCCCGTTCGAGTTTCAAACGGTTGTTGGGAAACAGTGGAGTGAGGTTGTCAAAAAGGATTTTTTCCGAAGCGATATCTGGAGATTTAAAATTTACCTCCTCAACCTTCAAAAGAGCATAATAGCGCTCACTTTCTTTCGGAGGCCTGATCTGCCCTGCAATTGTATCACCTGTGCGTAGGTTGAAACGTCTTATTTGGGATGGAGACACGTAAATGTCATCCGGTCCCGGGAGGTAGTTGTAATCGGGTGCTCTCAGAAAACCAAAACCATCGGGAAGTGTTTCCAAAACTCCTGAGCCATAAACAATCCCATTGCGTCTGGTTTGGGCCTGCAGCAGCGCAAAGATCAAATCCTGCAAACGCATCCCGTTGGCGTTTTCTATATCATAATCCTTAGCGATCTGGATCAATGAGGCGATGTCTTTCTTTTTGAGTTCAGAAAGATTCATCGTTGGAGGGGCTTCCCCAGTATGAGAATTAGGAACCATCCTAGTGTTGGCATGGTTTCCCCTGGAATTCGATCTACCTCGGGGAGAGCGGGAATCCATCGGCCTTTGTTTCGTAACAGTTTGAGAGTTTGTGGCTGCAGACATAGATATTGGAGCAGAGTTAGCAGTGAAAGAAATGAAGCTTATGAAACTTCAGAGAGGATAAACTTGATGTGGAGTAAAGACTTTAAATTAAGTGGAATTCTTTCCGAAGTCCTCTCTGACGAGGACTGTGTTAGAAGGGTCTAATTAAAATCCCAAATGTTTGTGACTATGTCAAGAAATTTATTTTAAATAAAAACTTACAAGGAAACTTCATAAGACTGGGTTGCCAACAACGGCATTACGAACCAGTTTTCTTATCAGGTCAACCGGGATGATCAGGATAGAAAATCCTATTACATAGATCCATTCAGTGAGGGTCAGACCGACGGTTCTGAGAACTTCACCGCCAAGGTAGGTGAAGACTGTCTGAAGGAAAAAAATGAGAATCACGACAAAGATGAAATTCCGATTTTCCAGAATATGCTCGAAGAGGTTGATTCCTTCAGTTCGTGAATTGAATTTATTAAAATTATTGACAAAGACAAAAAAACCAAAAAATGCGGTTAGCAGAACTGCTCTACTGTCATAATCAGGATTGGAAGGATCCCCGCAGCGTAATTCATCACATGGGAACCATGCCGAGACGGTATCTGATGTTAAAAAGAACAAACTCAGGATAGCGATGGTAATCCCATTGACCAGAATGGCAGACCACATGTCATTATTGACAAGGGAAGCATCCATCGGTGTGGGCTTCTCTCTCATGTAACGATTAAGAGCAGCCTCTCCGGAGAATGCAAAAGCCGCCAGCGTATCCATGACGATGTTGATCCATAAAAGCTGGGTCATGGTCAAGGGAAGATCAATTCCGAAAAAAGGACCCAAGAAAGCTACTAAAATTGCTGCCACATTGACGGAAAGCTGAAAAATCAGAAATTTCCGTATCGATTTGAGCAAGGTTCTGCCGTAAAGGACTGCATTCGTGAGGGAAATAAAATTATTATCCAGAATGACAATGTCGCTGGATTCCTTTGTCATATCCGTTCCGTTACCCATGGCAAAACCCACATCGGCGTTTTTCACCGCAGGTGCATCATTCACCCCGTCCCCGGTCATTCCGACAACAAGATTCATCTGTTTCGCCAATTTAACCAGACGGCTTTTATCGGTAGGCAAAGCCCTGGCGACAACACATAACTCCGGAAGAAGCTCTTTCACTTGATCATCACTGAGTTCACCGAGTTCTGAAGAAGTGATAACTTTGGGATTTTCCCCTCTGATGATTCCTACTTCACGGGCTATGGCCTGAGCGGTATCCTTGGAATCACCTGTAATCATCACGACTTGGATCCCTGCCTGCTGGGCACTTAAAACCGCAGGTTTGGATTGCGGACGCATTTCATCCCGCAACCCAAACACAGAAACCAGAGTCAATTTTTCCGGGAGGCTGGTCCCGTTTATTGGTTCTTCCGAATAAGCGAGTCCGATAAGACGCATCGCACGATCGGACAATTCCGCCATGCTGTGTTTGAGCTCATCATGATCATT
>LNZD02000132.1 GCA_001469005.2 SAR324 cluster bacterium lautmerah10 | reverse complement strand
CGGTTATTGTCTGTTGCCCCAGCGGCTTTCCAGTTAATTCCAAAGTTAAGGCTTTTTGCCAGGGTTACTTCCATCACCAGGGCTTCAACGTAGACCTGCATCCTCGGAACATCCAACTCCAAAATGATCTGGTCCAGGGTTTCAAAAGTATCCGCTGGAGCAAAGATCAAAAGAGTGTTAGTGGCTTCGTCGGCGCTGATTTGAATTTCGGATCCGCCTGTATTGGTTTTTTGAGCCTCCTCTCCCTCACGTTTGGGTTGTTCGTCCTTACGTGCAACTTCGGTAATCTTACCCGTAACTTCCTTCAAAAGCTGGGCCATGTCCTTGGCGACGGCGTGTTTCAACTGGTAAAGTTTGAAATTGCTCTGAATTTTCCCGCTTTCCTGGAAGATATCGAGTTGTTTGACCAGCCCGATAATTCTTTCAATTTCCATACGGTCTGCGATGATGATCAGGGCGTTGAGCCTGGTTTCTTCAATGATTTTTATCGGACTTCCAGGATCGGCCTGCCCTTCTCCCTTACCCGCCACAATCCGGTCGGAAAAAATCTTTGACAGTAACGGGGCCATTCGTTTGGCAGAAGTATATTCAAGGGGTACAAGTCTCAACTGAGTATCTCCGGAAACCGATTGTGGAACATCCAGTTCATCGACAAGGTTGAGGACTCTTTCCGTATCGATGCGGTCTGCAATGATGATCAAGGCATTCAAACGGGATTCCGGAATGATTTTCACGGGGCTTCCCGGTGAGGCTTTTCCCTCTCCTTTACCTGCAACAATCCGGTCTGCAAATATTTTGGAAAGCAGGGGGGCCAGGATCTTTGCGGATGAGTGTTTCAGTGGATGCAATTTGACCCGCATGTCTCCACGCGGGATGTCCAATTGATTGGTAAGCGCAATGATCTCATTCGTAGTGACAGGATTGGCAATGATGACCAAAGCATTGAGTGGTGCAAAGGGGACGATGTTGATCGATGCCGTTTTGGGGAACACCGTGGTGATCAGAGGAACGATTTTTCCAGGTTCGGTGTAGCGTAATTCATGGATGGTGGTGCTGGCTCCTTCAACAGGAACATCCACCTCCTCAATAAAATTGATCAGAGTGTTGGTGACTTCCTGGGTTGCAATGATAAATAGTGCGTTCAGTCGATTTTCAATCAGCAGTTTGAACTGGTAGGGCTTTCCTTTCAGGGTCAGATTTGCAAACAGTTCAGAAACGGTTTTGTGGATTTCTGCAACATTGTTGTGCAAAACCCGATGCAGGGTCACGGTTTGTTCCAGTCCCTCTGGGAGAGGCACATCCAGGGCGTCAATGATTTCAACGATCCGTTCGATGTTTGCCGCATCATCAATCACAATCAGCACTTCCAAAGGTTCGTAAACCAGCATCACCCCGGTTTTAGAAAAAATCGGCTGCAAGGCGGCCTGAACCCTTTTGAGATCACTGTGGCGTACAGGAATAAGGCGCATCACGTAATTTCCACCCGAAGCACCTACTCCTTCTTCGTCGGTGCTGATGGGAAGTCTTTTGAAACGGGCCTCTGCCGCAGGGACGATTTCAACCACGTTGCTTCCCTGCCGACGGACCATCGCCAGTCCCTGGGTTTTAAGGATTTTTTCAAAAAAGAAAAAAGCATCTTCTGCGGTGACCTGAAAATTCGGCGGGGCCGTGATCGACATCTGTCCCCTCAGGATCTGCTCCTGGTAGACAAAGACGGTATTGGTCCTCATCGAGATGATTTTAATGAATTCCTTGAGTACCAGATTCTGGGGAAGATTGATTGTGACTTTATCATTCTTCCCTGCGGCTTCGAGAGCGAGAGGGTTCAAGGAAAAAACCAGCAGGGCCAGAAAAATCCAGCCGATGCTTCGGGTTTTCGACTTAGAGGATGTGGACTGTAAAAAGTCCAAAATGAATGTTTTCAGACGGATCAACAAAAGCCTGTCAAAGTTTTGAAGATTGAAATTGATGTCGGGCGTATTCTAAATCCTCAGCCGTGGTGATTTTCAGATTACCCATTTCTCCCGGTACAGGGTGGACGGATTTCCCCATTTTTTCCAGCATAGAAGCATCATCCGTGACATCCCAATTTTCTTCACGGGATTTTAACGATGCTTCCCAGAGATCCTCAAAACGAAAACCCTGGGGTGTCTGGACTGCAAAAAGTTCATTTCGATCGAGTAGTTCACAATTTAAATCATCTTTTTCCAATGAGTTCTCCAACTTTTCAATCCAGTTCCTGCTTGGTTCTTGTTTAGTCCGGATTCTCCGAACTGTATCATGGATGGGGATTACCGGAATCGCAGAACCATTTTCCCGGCAGACATCAAGGATTCTGTCAATTAGATCCCTTGTACAGAAAATCCTAGCTCCATCATGGATCAGAACCATATCCGGAAGTTCGTCATGCTGGTGGATATGTTCCAAAGCTTTATGAACCGAATCCTGTCTCCTTTCACCACCTTCAACCAGAATTAAACCTTCCTTTTCTGCCCAAGGCTGAAGAATTTGAAAGTCCTCCTTGGAAACCACCAGGAAAATATTCCTGATTCCAGGATGTTCTTGGAATGTTTTGAGGCCGTATTCCAAAAGGGTAGTGACATTTTTTCCAAAAAGTTTATCTTCACCAGCCTTTTCATCTCTGTCGCTATTTTGATTCAGGTTCAACAACAGTTTGTTCTGTGCCGCTCCGACTCGCTTTCCCCGTCCAGCAGCAGCAACGACCACATCAGTTGTGTATACCTTGGAGACTCTCAAAAGTGACGAACTTCAAATTTTTGGATGTGAATTCCTGAAACGATTTTCTTCTTTTCCTTGGAATCTAAAAAGCGCTCCAAATTTTCCAGGCTCCATCGACGGTTAAAAATTCCGATCAAAATGGGTTTGAAATGCTTTCGATTCAAGTGTGAATCCAGGATATCAAGCTTGTCATTTAAGAGCGGTAAATTAGACTTCAGAATTCCAGGCTACGAGGAAACTTTAATTCTGAAAAAAATTTATATCACGAGACTTTTCATTATTTAATTTTTTATCCCTGATAATTTTTGGGAATCGGGTCAGGATTTTCAAACATTCCTGAAAATGATTTCTTTTCAACCAAAATATTTCATCCAGCAGGAGCAGTAAAAACAATGAGCAGCAAAACAGCATTCATCGGTTTAGGGGTGATGGGCTATCCCATGGCAGGACACCTGAAGAAAGCAGGGCATGAGGTAACCGTATACAACAGAACGGCTTCAAAGGCTGAGCAGTGGGTTCAGGAATTCGGAGGGATGAAAGCATCCACTCCGGAAGAGGCCGCAAAAGATGCGGATTTCGTGATGGCATGTGTCGGAAATGATGATGATCTCCGTGAAATCACATGCGGGGCCAATGGTGCTTTTTCAGGAATGAAGCAAGGTGCGGTCTTTATCGATCACACCACGGTTTCTGCAAAGGTAACTCGTGAACTTGCTGAAATTGCTGGCGGGAAAGGATTTTCTTTTCTCGATGCACCCATTTCAGGAGGGCAGGCAGGAGCGGAAAACGGAGTTTTGACGGTCATGGTCGGAGGTGATGCGGAAGCTTTCGAACGAGCTAAACCTGTCATGGATGCCTACTCGAGGATGATTAAATTGCTTGGCCCATCAGGCTATGGCCAGATGACAAAGATGGTGAATCAGATCTGTATTGCAGGACTCGTTCAGGGATTGTCTGAAGGGATTCACTTTGCGAAAGCAGCAGGACTCGATGTGGAGGATGTGATTGATACGATTTCAAAAGGAGCGGCTCAATCCTGGCAGATGGAAAACCGTTACAAAACCATGAATGAAGGTGAATATAATCACGGATTTGCGGTGGACTGGATGCGGAAGGATTTGGGCATTGCTCTTGAAGAAGCACGATCCAATGGAGTGCACCTTCCGGTAACCGCTCTGGTGGATCAGTTTTATTCTGAAATACAGGCGATGGGAGGCAGACGCTGGGATACCTCAAGTCTGCTGGTGCGATTAGAAGACCGCAGATCAAAATAATTCTTTAAAAGATAATTCAGGATGGAGGGGAAAGTTTTAATAGACGGGAGATGGCAAAATCCTGCTTCAGGAGATTTCCTTCAGGTAATTGACCCCAGTGACGGGAAAGAATTTTCTAAAATAGCAAGAGGCAATGCCACAGATGTGGATCTTGCTGTCAAATCTGCTCAATCGGCGTTGGATGGTGAATGGGGCAGGATGATTCCGGCCGAGCGGGGGAGGTTGCTATATGCATTGGGACAGTTGATCCTGGATCATGAAGACGAACTGGCGGAACTTGAATCAAGGGATGTTGGTAAACCCCTCCGACAGTCACGGGTTGATGTTCGGGCATGTGCCCGGTATTTCGAGTTTTATGCCGGTGCGGTGGACAAAATCCATGGTCAGACCATCCCCTACCTTGAAGGTTATACCGTCCTGACCTTGAGGGAACCCCATGGAGTGACGGGGCATATCATCCCCTGGAACTACCCGATGCAAATCATCGGTCGAACCATAGGCGGTGCGCTCACGATGGGGAATGCATGCGTGCTTAAACCCGGGGAGGAAGCCTCTCTGACTTCCCTGAAAATCGGAGATTTGAGCCGGAAAGCAGGTTTTCCTCCAGGAGTTTTAAACATCGTCCCAGGATTGGGCGAAGAAGCCGGTGAAGCTCTACTGAAGCATCCTGGGG
>LNZD02000131.1 GCA_001469005.2 SAR324 cluster bacterium lautmerah10 | reverse complement strand
CACGTAGACGAGACCCGCCAAAACTTCCGCCACGGCCTGAACCACCGCACCAGCGATGGTTACGGGAGACGGTGCCCCGGCCTGACCCGCGCTGAGCCACAAAATGGGCATCCCCCCATAAACCCCGACTTCAAGACATCGGCAAGCATCCTGGGCAAATTTCAGAGGAGGCACGACAAAACAGTTGGACATGCTGACAAAAGGACGGGCACGCCATGCTTCTTCACTTCCGGCAAGGATGTTCAACATCCTTAGGCTTTCTTCCACATGCCCGGGTTCGACAAAACTGGTTCCGACGTGTTTTTTGGTCCCGAAAACTGAAGCGAGGCAGGTATTGAAATCCATCTCACGGGGATCATCCAAATCACGGCAAACAATGGGCCTTTGAAAGAAATGGATGTGTTCCAGTTTATCGCAAAGCCTTGCCAGATCGTAAAGGTCCTTGACCGTGGAATCACGGTAAGTTCGGGTTTGAGGTTCCACGATATGAACTGCTGCTCCTGCTGTTCCAAAATAAGTTCGACTTCCGGAAAGCAGCATGTCGTGCTCCGGAGTCTGACCATAAAGCGTCATCTCCTTTGCTGCCTTTTCCAGAGTTTCTTCTATCACTTTCCGGGGAATCAGCAACCGTCCGGATTCGGTCATGGTGCACCCCTGGGCTGTCATCACTTCAATACAAGAAGGAATCGCATCAGCGAGTCCGATTTTTTCCAGAACCCGGATGACCTGTTCATGAATTAAATCCAGTTCATTTTCTTGAAGCGGCAGGTAGCGTCCACTCTCCTGTCCTGCACGAACCGGTTTAAGGTTTTCCGGAAGCGCCATTGCCCTGACCTGACGTCTGGCCTGGCGGCCCCCCATTCTTCTTGATCCAGTCTGACTCATCATTCCTCCTTCAAAGAATCAGCCTTTTCTCAATCGTTCATTGTTAGGATCATAAACCGCCTCTTTCAAAACTGTTGCCTGCCTTCGGATGCCAAGCAGAGTAATGTCAAAAAGGGTCCCTGGCTCCGCAAAACTGGGAGGCACATAAGCAAAGGCAAGGCTTTGGGACACAGTATGTCCATATGCACCTCCGGTAGTGACTCCAATCAGTTCTTCTCCATCCATCACCGGTTCGTTTCCGAGACAATCACAATCGGGTGCATCAACACTAAGATAGACCAACTGAAGTGCATGGGTTTGGAGTTTTCTTGCCAGGGTCGCTTCTCTGCCAATGAATGATTTGCTGAAATCGACAAAACGCATCAGATCTGCCTCGACCGGGGTGATTTCGGTGGTCAGTTCTCCGCCCCAGGCTTTGTAGGCTTTTTCCATCCGGAGTGAATTCACGGCATAGGTGCCGAAATCCGTCAAACCATATGCTTTCCCAGCTTGATGCAGTTGTTCATAAAGGGTTTGCATCTGATTCATCGGATGATGAAGTTCCCATCCAAGTTCTCCTACATAAGAAACCCTGAGGGCACGGACTGGAATGCCAGATATTTGAATTTGACGATAACGAAGCCAGGGAAATGCTTCATTAGACAGATCCGCATCCGTAATCTGACTCAAGATTTCCCTGGATTTCGGGCCGGTCAGAACAAGCACACCGTAATCATCGGTGACATTTTTGATCTGAACCTGTTCCCCAGGAAGACATTGCTGCACCAGCCAATCCTCATCATGGATTTCGGCCACTGCAGCAGAAAGGAAGTAAAATTGATTTTCTGAAAGCCTGGCAACCGTGCCTTCACACTCAATCCCTCCTAAATCCGTGAGCAGGTGAACCAGACTGATTCCTCCTGTTTTTTTAGGAATTCGATTGGCACAAAGACGATTCAGGAATGTTTCGGCATCCGGCCCTTCAATATCAAATTTGGCAAAACTGGAGAGATCCAACAATCCTGCCTTTTCACGGACCGCACGGCATTCTTCCGCAACGGCCGAAAAGGAATTATTCCTTTTGAAACTGTATTGTTCGCCTTCGTTATTTGAATCGAACCATTTGGCTCGTTCCCAGCCGAAGACTTCACCGAAAACCGCACCTTTTGATTTCAGGATATCATAAATCGGTGTTGTTCTTTGGGTTCTGCCAGGCTCACGGAATTCTCCAGGATAATGGACCTGATACATGTGTTCATAATCGTCAATCGCCTTTTCCAGGGTGTAACGCCCTGCGGCCCAGTCTCCAAAACGCCGTGCATCCATTTCCCGGACATTGATCTCGGTCTGCCCGTATATCATCCATTGAGCGAGGTATTTCCCGGCTCCAGCTCCCTGGGTGATGCCGATGCTGGCTCCGCAGCACATCCAGAAATTTTTCAATCCCGGAGCAGGACCAAGCAGAAAGTTACCATCCGGAGTGTGGGTGATAGGTCCACTAACCACTCGTTTGATTCCTGCATCTCCAAAAACAGGTATCCGTTCCGCAACTTTTTCAAGGTGTGGTTCGAGCCTCTCGGTGTCTGGAGGAAGCAAGGCATTGTCAAAACTCCAATCGATTCCGTCGAGCCCCCAGGCCTCGGCATTCATCTCATAGGGGCCGATCACCAACCCCTGCTGTTCCTGGCGGTAATAGCATGAAGACCAGGGATCACGGACCACAGGAATTTCCTTTTGCAGCGAACTCACCTCGGGAATGCTTTCGGTGACGAGATACTGATGCACCATGTTCACCATAGGAACTTTCAGACCGACCATCTCCCCGACCTGACCTGCAAAAGAACCTGCAGCATTGACCACGTGTTCACATGATACAGTTCCTTTTTCGGTCACCACTTCCCATTCCCCATTCTCCAGTTGGTTGATGTCGGTGACCCGGTTGTGACGGATGATTTCGGCGCCATGCATTTTGGCACCTGCAGCCATGGCATTGGTGATACCACTCGGATCGGTATGCCCGTCATTTGGCGTGTAGGCTCCCATCAAAACCCCATTGGTATCAAGCAAGGGATTGAGTTTTTTAATCTCATCAGGTCCTACCAAATGGCATTCCGAACCGGCAAGTTTCAACACGCCCTGAACATATTGAAACCAATCGACCTCGTCCTGTTTAACCGCAAGACGGATCGCACCGCATCCGTGCCAGCCTGTCGCCTGACCGGTTTCTTCTTCGAGAACCTGATACAATTCAGAGCCGTAACGATGGACCTTGGCCATATTCAGGCTTCCGATAAAATGTGGGACTAATCCGGCGGCATGCCACGTCGAGCCAGATGTCAACTCTCCTTTCTCAATCAACATCACATCGTTCCAACCTTCTTTGGCCAGATGATAAAGCAGACCGACGCCCATGGCGCCTCCACCGATGACCACCACTCTTGCGTGGGATTTCATAAGCTTCTCCTTGGTGTCAAGAAATTCACTCATGCCTCCTATTCATGCAACCACCCTTTTGCTGCGTCTTCGTCTTGAAGTAGAATCACCGTTTCCTTGAGCATTGTTTTTGGCTTCAGGAAGGCTAACGGTTTTTTGCAGGTGTGTTGAGGGTGCATGCTTGTGGGGAATCGCCATCGCATCCACAAAATGCTGTTGAAATGCAGGCTCCACGGCGGTTTCCACTTTCTCGATTTCCCGGACGGTTTCCTCGATCTCTCGACGCGATCCATGATTCAGCAATGCCATCCTTGCACCCGTTCCTGCGGCATTTCCTGCAGAACTCACATGGTCGAGATCGCAGTCTGGAATTAAGCCGAGAATCATCGCGTATTTCACATCGATGTGGCTGCCGAATGCTCCTGCAAGACGGATTCGCTGCACCTCCTCAATCCCGAGATGATCCATCAGCAACCGTATTCCCGCATAAAGGGCCGCTTTAGCCAATTGAATTGCCCGGATATCGTTCTGGGTAATTCGCAGTTCAGGTTCTCCTGTATGAAGCAGGTAGGAACAGGTTCGCCCTTCCTTGATGATCCTGTTGCTGCGGCCCATCATGGATTCATCAAACAATCCGTCCTGTGAGATGATTCCGCATAGATAGAGTTCGGCAATGGCCTCGATGATCCCTGATCCACAGATACCGGTCACTCCGGTCTTTTTTGTTTCTTCTGCAAAGGAGACATCATCAGACCAGCATTCGGATCCGATGACACGGAAGCGCGGTTCGAGGGTCTTCGGGTCGATACGAACACGTTCTACTGCTCCTGGGGCAGCACGCTGTCCGGAAGAAATCTGTGCTCCTTCAAAAGCAGGTCCGGTGGGACTGGAGGCAGCAAGCAGACGATCCCTGTTGCCAAGCACGATTTCCGCATTGGTCCCAACGTCCACCAGTAGAGTGATTGCTTCCTGATGATGCGGAGCTTCAGCCAGAACCATTGCGGCCGTATCTGCGCCGACATGACCAGCGATACATGGAAGAGTATAGGTTCGGGCAAGTTGATGAAGCTGAAGATCCAGTTCAGAAGCAGGGGTGATGATCGCTTCATCGGTTGCCAGCGCGAAAGGTGCACCACCCAGTTCTACCGGGTTGATTCCATGGACAAGATGGTGCATGACCGGATTCCCGACCATCACCATTTCCATCACTTCCTCTTTTTGAATCCCTGCCTGTTCACAAACTTCCAGAGATAACTGGTTGAGTGCTTCACGGACCGATTTTGTGAGTTCTTTCTCACCCTCCTGATTCAGCATCACATAGGAAACACGGCTCATCAGGTCTTCTCCGAAGCGGATTTGGGGATTCATCATTCCCGCTGAAGAGAGAACCTCCCCGCTTCCCAATTCGCATAAATGAGCAGCAAGGGTGGTGGAACCGATATCAACGGCGATTCCATAAAGATGTTCCCGGAAATCGGACCAGATTCCCCGCATGATTCCATCGTGATCTACCGCCACGGTTACCTTCCATTTCCCCTCTCTCAGAGTGGGTTGGAGCATTTCCAGGATTGAATGAGGGACCTTGATATTTTGGAGTTCCCATTCAGTTTCAAGTGCTTTCAGCAGGCGCCGTATATCCGATGTGGGATCTTCCATCTTCGGAGGTTCCACCTCGACATAATAAAGCCTGACCACGGGATCAATCTTGATTTCCCGAATTTCTGCCTCCTTGCGAACCACCTGTCGGTGGATCTGACTCTCGGGAGGAACATCGATCACACAATCTCCTAGGATCTGAGCAGTACACCCCAACCTCCGTCCGGATTTCAGTCGTGTTGTTTTGCGAACGAGTTTTTCTTCCGTCGCATCAAATGGGGAAAGGTGGGTGGCTGCGGAAACGAGACCATGTTTCGAAAATTCACCGGTGGTATGGATGACCTGGCAGCGTGCGCAGATTCCTCTGCCGCCGCATACCGAATCCAAGTCCACCCCAAGCGAACGGGCTGCCTGAAGAACCGGGGTTCCGTGAGGGAAACTCCCGCGCTTCCCTGAAGGAGTGAAGACGACCGACGCCGAACTCATGGTCATGCAGCAGAAGCAAGATTTTGCTGTTGTTCCAGCCACTCAGAAGCCTTCCCCAATCCGCCAAACGGGAAGAGGTGAAGCTGCTGATGACCCTGGATTTCTCGAACCATGCGGTCCGGTTTGTTGACAAACAGAAGCTTACCCAAATTGAAGCCCTGTTTTTTCAACACCTCCGTGGAGGCCCTGACTCCACAGACCTGGGCATAGCGCATCAGCGTTTTCAAGGTTGCTGGACCGGGAATGCCGATGTGGATTGGGTTATTCACACCCTGATCCCTCAATCTGCCAATCCATTCGTTAACGACCTGGCTATCGAAACTCCATTGGGTGACAATGCGTGTGGGGATTCCCTGTTCCTCAGCCCATTTTGTTTTTCGAAGTAGGCTGTTTTCTGCATCTGGATCACTCGGATTGCCCTCAGGATGCCCTGCAATGCCGATTTCCTCAAAACCGACACGCTGCAACTCTCCTGTCTGCATCAGATCCATCACCTCAGTAAACGGACCTTGCTGGTCTTCCACGCCCCCGCCTATCAGGAGCAAATGACGCACGCCTTTCTGCTTCAGTGACTCCAGCATCGAGGAAAACTCTTCTGCGCTTTCAAGCCCTCTAGCCGCAATGTGAGGAATCGGAGTACGGCCCTGCTCAACCAGATCTGCGGAAGCCTGGATCACTTCTGAAACATCACTTCCCGGAATCATCGTGACATAAATCTCTTCTACCCATTGAGGTAGTTGATGTACCTCCTCAACATGTCGGGGCAATATTTCAAGAGACCACTTGGATGTGTTGTTGTTCATAGGTTTTCAGTATTTCAAGCCCTGGGTTCTAATGTTTAATATGCAATCTTTCCATTTTGCATTTAAAATGCCACGCATAAATTGTTGATATGATTGAATTATTTTTGATCAATCAAAAAAAGAAGAATTTGGAATTCCTTTTTTTCAACCTGATATTTGATGAATGATGATTCGACCATCGATGTGGACCAATTATCATCTCCTTAATCATATTTTATCTTTAAATATCAATAAGATATATAATGAATGGAGTGTAAAGATGAATTGCAGAAAAGAAGAATTTTCAATTCCTGTATTTAAATTCAAGAACTTGAAATTCCGATTTTTTTAGAGTTCAAAAAGGGAAAGAGAAGTAATGATCTGAAATAGAGAAATGATGTTCAGTCATTCAGAAGCAGGACGCTTCAGCAATTGAAGAGCCTGATCTCTTAGGTCTGAATCAACCATCAAAGTCGATCCACCCGTTTCGAGATAGGCAGGGATTTGGTGTTGATGGAGTTGTTTCAGCATGAATTCCGAACGTGCAGGGTCGAGCCCCGATTCAAGAACGCTCCAGGGTTGATAGTGACTTAAAATAATCAACGTCACCATGCCCAGGAGAATGACCAGAAATGAGACCAATAGTATGATCCTCTTGGAACGATTTAGAGGAGTAAGGAAGCTTTCAAAGTCATTTCGGATCTGGTTGAGGGCCATGGGAATCAGCCTTCAGTGATTCTCCTCAGGAGGAGATCTGATGTGGGGTTGGATTACTGCTTGGAGTTTTCTTCCAGTTCCAAAAGCCTGAAATGCAGACTCCTCAAGTCAGAATAGAGAGGATCAAGGACATCTTTCAGTTTAGTTTCCAGATGTTCCAGGGCGTCCTCCATTCCTTCCTTGGAGTTAAAATCGGTATTCTTTTCGGGAGATGCATTCATGATTCAATCATCTGCTTTGATCTTAAGATTAAAACCTCCTCTAACTGCATTTCAAAAAATCCAATGCAAGGATTAAGCAAGAGTTTCATGGAAAAATTGGTTTTTACATCCTTCGTCTGATCGTTGAGACTGTTTCCTTTGTTGGTCTAAAATATTCTGCTCATTACAATTCGTATGATACTGAATTTAAATTACATTTTAGGCATTTGAGAGAAATGTTTGGAAAAACAGTTTTCTCTCTGATGCTGGCCTTGGTCTCCGGTTCAGTTGGAGGGATGTTGTTTTATGGACTTGGATTACCTGCTCCATGGCTTTCGGGATCCATGGTCGGAGTAACCCTTGCGGTTCTGCTGCGGATTCCCTGCGAATTTCCAAAATCATGGCACCCGGGACTGTTTGTGATTCTAGGACTGTCGATGGGAAGTGGAGTCAAACCGGAAACACTCACTCGGATTCATCAATGGCCCATCAGCATTCTGATCATATTTTTTACCGTGTTTTTCATCATTCTTGCCACGTATTTTTACCAGAGACATATTGCAGGATGGGACAAACCCACCTCCTATTTTGCTTCCATTCCTGGTGCACTTTCTTTTGTTATTGCCCTCGCAGGAGATTATCCCCGGGCTGACCTTTCACGGGTAGCCATTTCACAATCCCTCAGGGTCTTCATCCTTATTGCCATCCTTCCTTTGATTCTGGGAGGTCCCCTGAGCACGGATCAGGCTGCATCCTTTGATAACAATCCCGTCACCGATCCCACTATGCTGGTGTTACTTGTGGCCATTTCCACTTTGTGCGGATGGATTTCGATGAAGTTGAAAATACCTGCAGGCTGGCTCACCGGTCCCTTTTTCTTCAGTTCAATCATCAATGCTTCAGGATTGGTATCCTTGGTCATGCCGGACTGGATAATGATTCCTTCTTTTATAGCGTTAGGTGCATTGATCGGATGCAGGATCGGCCTGGTCAATTCAACACAACTGTTCAGGCTGCTGAAGGCTTGTTTCGGTGCATTCCTATTAGGTTTCGGGATTTCCCTTGCCGCAGCTTATTCGGTTTCGTCCTGGATCGGCCTTCCTTTCGGACAATTGCTGTTGGCCTATGCTCCCGGAGGATTGGAGGCGATGATCATGATGGCGTTTATCCTTGATCTAGATCCTGCTTTTGTTGCGGCTCATCAATTGGTCCGCTACATTGGAATGATCCTGATCCTGCCTTTCCTTACACAGAGGTTACTGGGATCTCCAGGAAACTGATTATCTCGAACTGACTTTCAAAATAAGAAGAAAATGCTTTTCTGGCTGGCACTGACAGGAATGCTGATTTGGCGCTTTGTCGTCTATGAACCACCGGGGCCGGTGATGAGTAAGGCAGGAGTCTTGACTCACCCAGCATGCGCCAAATATTCAACAGAAGTGGCTGTTGCCACCTGCGAACAGGTTCATCCCATAATCATTGTCGATCCTCCCAAAACGGACAACGCCACCCTTGATAAAAAATCTGATTCCGGCAGTTAAGCCTTCTTTTGCCGGTATCGATCCCGGAACCTTAAAAGGGGTGCTCTGTCTCTTAACCGCCTGTCTCTTTTTCCCATTAGGAGACGGCTGCGCGAAATACCTCTCTCAGACTTTACCGGTGACCGAGGTTACCTGGGTGAGGTATTTGGGAAACTTGCTGCTTCTGGCTCCCTTCACCCTTTATCACCACGGAAGCAAAGGATTTCTTCCTCAACGTTTTTTGGCTCAACTTTTTCGAGGACTGGTCCTGGTTTTGACAACTTTTCTTTTCTTCTCGGCCATTCAGACGGTCCCGATCACCGATGCCCAGATTGTCTTCTTCATCAATCCCCTGCTGGTAGTACTGATCGCGGCCATCATCCTCAGGGAGAAACTAACCCTCAGTCGGGTTTTGGCTGTGCTGGTTGGATTCGCCGGAGTATTTCTTGTGGTCCGTCCCGGCTTCAAGGAATTTCAGATTGAAACCGTTTACGCTTTTGGTGCTGCTGCTTGCTTTTCCGTCTTTCTGATCAGCACCCGCATCCTCTCTCAAACAGAATCAAGCCTGGTCACCATGTTTTTCAGCGCGCTGGTGGGAACCCTGGTACTTCCGTTGACCCTGGATGCAGGTTGGGTTTTACCGCACTGGAGTGAGTTTCCTTTTTTAATCGGGGTTGGATTTTTCATGACCATCGGACACTTTTTCTTTTTCCTTGCACTGAGGCATTTGGACGCATCGCTGATTTCACCGTTGACTTATTTTTCAATCTTCGGATCGACCACGGTCGGATATTTCTGGTTTGGGGATGTCCCCACTCTGAATTCGTTGATGGGCTTTATCCTTGTTTTTGGGGCGGGAATCTATGTCTTGGTCCAGGAAAGAAGAAAAGTTTCCTGACATAAAACACTTAATGGTTCAGACGGCAGAGGGCGATAAAAAATTTCTCTCCCTGGTCCATGCCGTTGGCCATAAACCTGCGGCAAGTGTCGGTGTCCTGTTCCCAGATCTTGCGTAATCCTCTTTTCAAATCCTTGATGTCTTCCTGCATCAGAGAAAGCTTGGGTGCCGAACTCATTTCTGCAGTCCTGTTTTTTTTCACAGGAAGCAAAACCTTATTTTGCTTCCCCCCTTTCTTGGAAAAGGCCTCTTTGATGGAAATGATCGATTTACGATCCTCTGCAGTGATCTTGATCGGTTTCGGCAAATGATTCCGCGGAACAACCTTCTGAAGTAGATCCCGACCCACTGTCCTGCAAAGGATAAAGATCTGCTTTTTGCTAAAATCCATATCAAGGACCCGTTCACAATCCGCGGGATTGTTGTGGAGGATGTTGCGTCGAACCTGTTCTTCCAATTTTTGAGAGGCGGCAGACCAATTCGGGATCGATAACATCAAAATTGATGCTGAGGTCAGAATCTGCAGAAAGGATTTCACCATGCTTCCCTGGAGTCCAAAACATCTTCCTTTATTCATGCTCATTCAACCTCCGATGACACAGCATCTGGGAAAATCATCAAGATCCTTGAGTCTTTTCAGATCCTCCTTGCTGACCCGTGAATTATCTGACTCAGCAGGTGTTGTTGAGGATTCATCAAGAGAACACCAGGCCTGGATGTTCCATTCCTGTCGGGTGCGGAAAAGAGGTTTTTGGCGGTTGGCGAATTCCATCTGCCTGCTCCGTAGTTTCCTGTACTCACCGCTGGCTTCACAAATAACGTCCATGAAGGTGCTCGTTACATAACCATCACTCGAACACTCGATGCGCATCAGTTCTGCAACAAACCGGGGCTTGATCAATTGATTGATCCTTGCCCTGCAGACCAGTTCTTCAAAAATCTGGATCTGGATCGTTTCTCCAACATCCGGAACTTCCGTAAGCACACTGCCTTCATCGGTCCGTGATGGACTGGGCCAAATCCGGGATGATTCAATATTCCAGTAAAAATAGGTCCCCTCCCCAAAAGCTTTCCCTAAGAAACCCATTCCCGTTGCGGTCAGATCCAAAGCCATTACCAGGAAGATCAAACCCATGAAATGTTTGGGAAGTTTCATCTTCAAAACAATTTCTAGACAATGAAAGCGTTTGTACAACGAATTTGACTCATGGCTCTACCGGGATGTTGTGGGAAGGACCGGAAACTGGAGCAATTACTTCGCCGGGTTCATCCGGTATCGAAGGCCCTGGAGGTGTCAGGGGAAATTCACTTTCGTCCGTGTTCATCAACCTCTGAAGCCGATAGAGCAGGACTTCGATTTCAAAACGCTGGGATGAGGGGGGACAATGCCTCAAAACATAGCGTGCCGTCTCAAGCACCTTGTCCCAATGAGGATGCTGAGGCAGAGTTTCGATTTCGGTATACCGATCCATCGTCCGGGCCCGGATGCTGTTACGCTCGACCTGGATCGCCCAAAGCCCCGAATTCTTAGCCAGTTCTCCCCGGTTTGAGCCCGTTGAATACTGCCAGTATTTGACGCTTTCATTCATCAGTTGAACCAGATCATGATGCCACTGGGGCCGCCATGTTTTGATCGCTGCATTCCTCCCGGCACGGGTATCGGTGTGCACATCTGCTGCGGGAAGCCCTTCGATCATTTTGCGGCATTTCAGGATCGCGTTCTGCATCTCCTTCATGCTCACCGGCTTCTCCAGGTAATCAGCAAAACCGAGTTTGATCGCGGTGATTGCAGAAGGTAAATCCGCTTCTCCGGTGACGATCAATGCAATCAGATTGGGATTTTTCTTACGCATCCATTTGATCAGCGTAAACGCATCCCCATCCTGAAAATTGATTTCTGTGATCAGGACTTGGATCTTCATCGGATCCTGCTTGAAGAGCATCCTGGCACGATGAAGACTGTCCGAGGATTCAATATCCATCCCCAACCCGATCAGTTTCTGGGTTAGCGTGTTGAGCATCTCCAGATCATGATCCAGAAGCAGTGCCTTCAGATTCAAACCTACTTTTTCGGACTTTTTCATTTCAACTTCATGTTGGCATCATCAATCAATGGCGATGCAAAGCCATTTCCAATCCTGATTCTTCGAATTTCTGAATGAGTACTCTTTGGGAATTATGAATTATCCAACTGTGTTTTATTATCTGGAACCCTAACATCACAAGTCAAATGGCAGAAATAGATTTTCTTTTTTTAGCATTGACTGCTGATGATATGTCTTTTTTTAGTTGAAAAAAATACTATTTATTTACCAAAAATAATTTGGTTTCTAATTCCATTTGACAGATACCGGGTTCGGTCTAGAATTTTGGAACACTTGAGATATTTGAGGAATGAGGAATGAACGAAGAACTGGCTTCATCACTACAATCGAAACTCGATGGAAAAACCAAACCTCCAGGATCGTTAGGGGATTTGGAGCCGTTGGCATTGAGGGTCGGAATGATCCAGGGGACTTTGGAACCGCAACTGAAGAGTCCGACGA
>LNZD02000130.1 GCA_001469005.2 SAR324 cluster bacterium lautmerah10 | reverse complement strand
TTATTAATATGAATATCTTTTATTGAAATAAAAGATGATTTAAATTTTTTTTGAAAAAAATTATAGATCCGTTGATTTAGACATAATATAAATGATTTGTAAAGCGTCAAACTTAATGAAAACAAAAAAAAATCATAAAGTATTAATTATCCCTTCTAGTTAAGGACATTTCAGCCCTATTAAACCTTAATATAAATTCAAGCTCTTCATCAATTTTTTCCTCAAGTTCACTCTCGGCGCCATTGTTTTCCAGCACCAAATCAGCATGCTCCAACCGTTCTTCTGAAGAAATTTGGGAAGAAATCCTTTGTTGAGCCTCTTCCCGGCTTAACCCGTTTCGAAGGGCAAGGCGTTTTAAAACGTTTTCCTCCTTTGAATCAATGACCCAAACCTTTTGACATGTTTCCTGCCAGTTGGTTTCAATCAATAAAGCGGCTTCGAGAAAAACGATTCGGGAGGCCTGTTCCTGGGCCAGTTTGAGGGATTCTTCTTCAATCATCCTGGCAATGTGGGGATGTGAAATGCTGTTCAGCTTTTCCAGTTTTTTCGGATCCTGAAACACCATCAATCCCAATTTCGGTCTGCTGATTCGACCTTCCTGGTCCAGGATCCCTTTCCCAAAAGCCTGAAGTACCTCATTGAAGCCAGGATGGGAAGGTTCCAACACCCGATGTCCAAGAAGATCGGCATCGATCACCGGGTATCCGCGTTTTTCCAGCATTCTGGCCACGGTGCTCTTGCCGCATCCGATTCCACCGGTCAAACCGATGATGTAGGGTTTTTTCATGGGATGGTTGGGGAGTTGACCTTTTTTGAGAGGGCCATCGAATCGTCCTGAGTTTTGGTTGAAGCAGATGGATTCAGCATAGTCCAAAGTTCCTCAGGAGTGAAAGCTTTAAGATCAATCTTTTCCTCATCAAGAAGTTTTCCCGGCTCAAAATCAAGCCTCCCGGAACGTTGACTTTCCAGGGCTTTCAAAAGGGTGTCCGGCCGCAATGGCATTTCCTGCCAGCCCAGCCGGGTAAATTTTTGGCAGGATTGAAATTCTCCGGAATTTTCATCCTCCCTTGAACATTTCCGGGATGAAAGCAAAAGTCTGCAAGCCATGGGACGGACCGGATAAACCGAACAACGGCCTTGCTCCTGTAACAGAAAGGGGCAGGGCTGGATGGCTGAACTTTTCTCGGTTTCCCAATCAGACCATTGCCGTTTCAGGATAACGCCAACTTCCTCATCCTGTTTCGCATTCAGGTAATGCCTTATTTCATCAAGCTCACTTCGGCTGACGGTAATAACTGCAAAGTAGCAGCAGGCATCACAGCCTTGTTCACAGGCTGCAGGTTCTGACTCATCTTCCATCCGTTTTCGGGTCAGGCTGGACACAGAATCGCTGAGCAGATGCAGCAGTGCGATATAGCGGTTTTGATGCGGGTAACGCTTCTCAGGGATGGATTGAGCATACTTCTTTATTGCCTCGAAATACTGTTTTACCTCCAGCCGTTGAGTTTCATCAGAATGATGTTTCATCATCTCCTTACCGCTTTTTCAAAAATTTTTTCCTCAGCTTATCCATTCAGAAAGAAGGGCTCAAGCGCCAGGCAAAGGCATTGGAGATTTATTATCAAAACAGACTTGTCACGATTTCACGAAAGCAGATTTACCAATCCTAAGCTTTCCCAATTGCTTAAGAACCAACGAAAGTTTACCCTAAGTTTAAACCTATTTTTTGAAAGAGGATGATCGTGCACCGGATTCTGGTCTTTCAAATCTTTTTTGCGCTTTGGCTGGCAATTCCTTCGCCGGTTGATGCTTCCAACGCCATGGTTTTGAATGTTCGCGGGGCAATCGGACCTGCAACCCTGGATTATGTTTCCCGCGGGCTGGAACGCGCCTCTCTAAGGGGTGCTGAGATCGTGATTTTACAGCTCGATACACCCGGTGGACTGGATTCAGCGATGCGCGACATCATCCAGGAAATCCTGACCTCCCCCCTGCCTGTGGTCGGATTTGTTGGACCGAGTGGTGCACGGGCGGCCAGTGCAGGGACTTACATTCTTTATGCCTGTCACATCGCGGCCATGTCCCCGGGGACCAATCTTGGTGCCGCCACCCCGGTTCAACTGGGAGGACTGCCGCTTCCGACCCCGTCCAGACCAGAACCGGAAGATGTTGATGATTCCAAAACCTCGCCTGCAAAACCCGCATCCGCGATGGAACGCAAGCTGATTCAGGACGCAGCAGCCTATATCCGCAGCCTGGCGCAACTGCGGGGAAGGAACGCCGAATGGGCGGAACAGGCGGTACACGAAGGATCCAGCCTTTCCGCCAAGGAAGCCCTGGAACAGGGAGTGATCGACCTGATGGCCGGTCAGTTGCCGGAACTGCTCCAGAAACTCGACGGACGGGAAATCATGGTCGCAGAACAAAAACGAACCCTGAACACAGCCGGCTTGGGCATAGAGCATTATGAGGCCGACTGGCGTACCGAATTGCTGGGCATCCTGACCAATCCGAATGTGGCTTATTTTCTGATGCTGATCGGAATCTACGGGTTGATCTTCGAATTTGCGAACCCCGGCACGCTGATTCCAGGCATCGCCGGCGCCATTTCACTGCTGCTCGCACTTTATGCGTTTCAGGTGCTCCCGGTGAGTTATGCCGGATTGGCGTTGATCGTGCTCGGAATGGCATTGATGGTATTTTGACCCTGATGAATCTGGGCTTTTTCGCCTTTGTCCTGGGCGCTCTTTTCCAGTCCAGGAAACGTCCTGTGGTCAGCGGCAGCGAACATCTCATCGGAGCGGAAGGAACGGTGCTAGAGGATTTTGAAGGAACCGGGCAGATTCGGGTTTTTGGAGAAATCTGGAAAGCTTCCAGCCCGGTCCCTCTCACCCGGAACCAGAAAGTCAGGATTGTTTCGGTTCAGGGACTAATCCTGAATGTTAACCCCATTTCAATCAAAAACGAGGAACCATGATTTTCGATTCTCTTTCTGTGATCATCCCAATGATCATCATCGTCCTGCTGTTGGTTTCAATGATCAAAATTCTCCGTGAATACGAGCGCGGAGTGATTTTCATGCTCGGACGCTTCTGGGGCGTCAAGGGTCCCGGGTTGATCATCGTCATCCCAGGGCTGCAGCAGATGCTTCGGGTCGATCTTCGCACCATGGTGCTGGACGTACCCACCCAGGATGTCATTTCCAGGGACAATGTCTCGGTCAAAGTCAACGCGGTGATCTACTTCCGGGTGGTGGACCCGGAACGGGCGATCATCCAGGTTGAGGATTACTATGAAGCCACCAGCCAGCTCGCACAAACCACGCTGCGCTCGGTGCTCGGGCAGCATGAACTCGACGACATGCTTGCGGAACGAGAAAAACTGAGCACCAACATCCAGACCATCCTGGATAACCAGACCGACGGGTGGGGGATCAAAGTCACCCACGTGGAAATGAAACAGGTCGACCTCAACGATAGTATGGTGCGTGCCATTGCCAAGCAGGCGGAGGCCGAACGTGAAAGACGAGCCAAGGTCATCCATGCCGAAGGAGAACTGCAGGCAGCGTCAAAATTGCTCGAATCCGCCGAAACCCTAGCCAAACAACCCGAAGCGATTCAATTGCGTTATCTGCAGACGTTGACGGAAATCGCCTCGGACAAAAGCAATACCATTGTCTTTCCGCTGCCGATGGAGCGGATAGGAGCCATGCTCAGGGACCTGACAAAAAAATGAAGAATATTTAATATTGTTTAAATAAATTCGAACGAGGAGGCTAAACACGAAAAATCCAACTTTTGCTCTAAAGTGTTCAATTCAGACCGATACGGGACCGATGATTCGGGTTTGCCGACCCTGATTCTGGGCTCCATGCTGGGGCTGCTCCTGCATTACCGTCTGGATCCTGAAATCGCCATCGAACCGGCGCGGGATCTGTTGATCAACACCATTCATTCATTTCAAAAATAGGTTTTCAATGATCAAAGAAGCGATCAGAAGAACGGAGGCTGCCTTTGAGAATTCAGGTTACTGGATTCATGACCATCCGAAGCGTGTGATCCTGATGATGCTCTTGATCGTCGTATTCCTGGCTTCCCAACTCCCCTCAATCCAGTTTGATACTTCAACCGAATCTTTTTTTGAAAAAGATGATCCCACCCTGTTGGAGTATGACGCTTTTCGGGAACAATTCGGCCGCGACGAAATCGTGCTGGCATTGATCCATCCCAAAGATGTTTTCGAAATCACCTTCTTGGAAAAACTGAAGGCATTCCATCAGGAACTTGAAGAGACCGTTCCGCACCTGGACGAAGTCCGAAGTCTGGTCAATGTCACTTCCATGCGAGGAGAGGAGGGCGAACTGATCATCGAAGAGTTGATGGAAGATTGGCCTGAAACGGAGGAAGAAATCGCTCAACTCCGGAAACGGGTGCTGGACAATAAATTTTACCGGAACTTTCTGGTCTCAGAAGACGGGCTCTACACTGCGGTGATGATCCGTTCCAATGCCTTTGCGGAAAGCATCCAGGAAGAAGCACTGGATGCAATGCTTGAAGGGGGTTTTGAGGAGGAAGAACAACCGTCCGGAACATCGGATTCAGAAGTGCCTGAAGAACCCCTGCAGCGTTTGAGCGATGAGCAGAACACCGAATTCGTGGGCGCCATCAAACAGGTAGCCGCAAATCACAGGACCTTGGATTTCCCGATAGATCTCGGGGGGTCCCCGGTGATGGTCAGTGATCTGAAACAGAAGATGTTCGAAGAAATGCCAAAATTTGTCATTTCCTCCATCCTGATGATTGCATTATTACTGTCCCTGTTGTTTCGGAGGATCTCCGGAGTGATCTTACCCCTGTTGACGGTTGTTCTCTCTTTGTTCAGCACCATCGGTTTGTTTTCCATGACCGGTACCAAGTTGACCATCATTTCCCAAATCCTGCCCTCCTTCCTCCTGGCGGTGGGAGTGGGTTATTCGGTACACCTTCTCGTCATATTTTACCGTCATCTCAGGGATCAGGGAAATAAGCGGGAGGCGATAGGCTATGCTTTGGGGCATTCCGGTTTGGCCATCCTCATCACCAGTCTCACCACCGCGGGAGGATTACTTTCCTTTTCCCCGGTAAAAGTCGCACCGGTTTCGGACCTGGGTATTTTTGGAGCCGCGGGGGTGTTGATATGTGTCAGTTTTACCCTGATCCTGCTTCCCGCTTTGTTGGCTTTGATTCCTTTTTCCTTTGACTCAAAAAAGAAGATCCCAAACCAGAAAAATCCTGCGGACAGGATCCTGAAAAGTTGCGGAGATTTTGCCGTCAGCCGCCCATGGTTCGTGATCGCAGTAAGCCTCGGGATTGCCCTGATTTCTTCAATCGGTGCAGCACAACTCCGGTTTTCCCACGATCCGATAAAATGGCTTCCCGATGGACATTCCTTGAGAAGCGCCAACCAGGCGATCAATGATCACATGAAGGGCAGCGCAAATCTGGAATTGGTGGTTCGAAGAGAAGGCGAAAATGCCGTCAAAGACCCTGAGTTCATGAACCGTCTGGAGGAGTTCAACCAATTTGCAGAATCCCAAACCTACAAAGATATCCTGATCGGAAAATCCAGTTCCATCGTCGATACCGTCAAGGAGATCAACCAGGTTTTGAACGAGGATCAGGAAGAATACTACCGGGTCCCCCAGGACAGGGAACTCATTGCACAGGAATTACTGCTGTTTGAAAACGGTGGGACCGACGACCTGGAGAACCTGGTGGACACTCCCTTTTCCCAATCCCGGATCACCCTCAAGTCAACCTGGGTCGATGCCAACCAGTTCGTTGGATTGCTCGAACAATTAGAGCCTAAAGTCGATCAACTTTTTGGAGGGGAAATATCCTTCACCCTGACAGGTTTGATTCCCATGATGGTGAAAACCATCACCTTTGTGATGGAGGGGATGATGATCAGTTATCTGATTGCAGGTTTCGTGATCACCCTGCTGATGATTGTGCTTTTGGCGAGTCTGAAATTAGGGCTTTGGAGCATGATCCCGAATTTTCTGCCGATTTTGGTGGGGCTGGGGGTGATGGGAATGCTGGGACTGCCTTTGGACGCGATGTCGATTCTGGTGGGCAGCATCGCAATCGGCCTGGCTGTTGATGATACCGTTCATTTCATGCATAACTTCCGGCGTTATCACCTGATCCATGGAGATGTGAGGTTGGCAGTGGAGAAGACCCTGACCTCCACCGGCAGGGCATTGCTGCTCACCACCATCGTGCTTTCCAGTGGATTTTTCATTTTCACCATCTCCACAATGAACAACCTGATTTCCTTCGGCTTGATCACCGGATTGACGATCATTGTTGCCCTGCTGGGCGACATCCTGCTCGCTCCTGCGATGATGACCCTGATCTACCGCAATCATGAATCTAAACGCGAGAGCACCTGAACCTTTTTACTGATGGAGACGCATATGTATCCTTTCAAAATGAAACTCAACCCCCTGCTGCTGACGGTCATCGCTACCAGCATGATACTGTTCGACTGGTCCCCCAAAACAGCACTGGCGCTCACCGGCCGTGAAATCATGGACCGTGTCAATGAGCGGGAGACCGGGGACCGTTCGACTTCCGAAATGGAAATGATCCTGATCGATAAAAAAGGCAGAAAACGGGTGAGAAACATCCAGTCCTTCGGCATGGAAAAAGGCGATGACAGTTTGAGCCTGATGTTTTTCCTCTCTCCGGCGGATGTTAAAAACACCGGTTTTCTGACCTTTGATTACGATGCTTCCGGAAAAGACGATGATCAATGGCTCTACCTGCCGGCGTTGCGCAAAACCAAACGTATTGCTTCCGGGGATAAGAGCGGAAGTTTCATGGGTTCGGATTTCAATTACTCCGACATGACCTCGCCCGATCTGGACGAGTACGAATACACCCTGATGAAAGAAACCGAAGTCCGGGGCAAGCCTGTCTGGCAAATCAAGGCCGTCCCCAAGTCAAAAGCGGAAATCGAAGAATCCGGATACACCCAGTCGGTACTCTTCGTCCGGCAGGACAATTATGTCGTGGTCCGTGGAGTGCGTTGGGTTCACAAGAAAAAAAGACTGAAGTACATGGATGTCAAAAAGCTGGAACAGATCGAGGGAGTCTGGGTTGCGACTGAGATGCAGATGACCACCAAGTCCGGGAAAAAAACCCTCCACCGCACGGTGATCCGCACGAAAAATACCCGATTCAACCAGGATTCCGTGAATGAAGAACTCTTCAGCATCCGGCGTCTGGAAAAGGGGGCCTGAAATCAGGATTCTGGCTTTTGGATTTCAATAGAAATAAGACGAATTCTCAATTAAAATGAAATGTATTGTTTTTCCGGCTTTTTAGAGCAAAATCGCCCACCTTGCTCCAGGAAGAGAGAGATTGATGGCGGTTTTGGAATTTTGGATGAGAAGTCGGACCAATCCATGTTTTCAATCCCTCAACAACTCTCAAGCTGCATGGTGCGTCAAACAAGACGGATACCGTCTTCCTGGCCACCCGGATCCGATCTTGGAACTTCCAGGATTTCCTCACCAACCCCCAAGCAGGTCAATGGATGGAACCGTTGTTGGAACTTAATTGCTTCACAAAAAACTGATTTTGGAGAAGCCCAATTTAAAGGAGGTAAGCATGGAAAACAAACTGGTCAAACTGCTCGCGCAGTTTTATGCCTTGGACCACCGGGGAAAATTCCAATTCTGCAAAGAATCCGAAGAAGCCTGCAGTTGGGTCAATGCCTCAAGCACTCGGGAAATCGATTGCCGGATCTGTATCCAGGAAGCCCTGGACAAACGCGATGACCTGGATAAAGAGCAAAAGTCTCAGATTCTGAAGCACTCCGAAAAGGATATGTTCTGGGAACCCGACTGGATGCACAGGAAGCACTGACTCATTTGCGATATCATTGACAGGCATATAGCAAGCACATGCATCTAAAAAAAATCCTGACGGTTTTATCCTTATTCTTTCTCTTCCACAATTTCCACATTCCGAAATTTTGGATCCCTTTCCATTCACTCCCCATCCTACAGGCCCAGACCCAAACCGACGAAATCGAAGAAGCACTCTCCGGTTTTGATGAATCTGAATCAGATCCAACTCCCGAGGAGGCAGACCTGCTATCCGGATTCGATGAGGAAGAACCAGAGATGGAACAAACGGAAACTGTAGCAGAACCCGGACTGGCGTGGAATTCGTAAACAGCGGGGTTTTTTGCAGTTGAAATGGGATCACAGGGTTTTCCAGAATGCAAGGATCTTCATCGAGGGAAAAGTCATTGGGGATCTTCTTCCGGATACATTGGATAAGGATGAGTATGATGCCCTTCCGGGAAAAAATCGCGAGGCCTATGACCAATACCGTCAAAGCCTGATGGAGAATGAACTGCGTGAAGCCTATTTCCAAATTTCACCGCTTTCATTCATGGACCTCAAACTGGGGCGTCAGATCATGATCTGGGGCACAGCGGATTCCCTGAGTGTCGTCGATGTCCTCAATCCCCGTGACAACCGTGTCCCCGGACTGATCGATGTAGAAGATGCAAGGCTCCCCCTGAATGCACTGAAAGTCGATTTTTACGCGGGCAACTGGAACCTCAGTGCGGTTGCCATCCCCGATATCCGATTCGGTAAGAACCCTGACTACGGCAGTGAATATTATTTTTACTCCATTCCGGACAATTTCAGCGCCGAAAACAACATCCTGCCTAAAGAAGAAATTCCTGAGTCGGGAACAGAAAATGCCGAATACGGAGTGTCCTTCCAGGGAAATTTTTCAGGCTGGGACTGGATGCTCTACCATGCCGATTTCTACAATGATCAGCCCCGTGTGGTGTTTGAATTCAATCCTCCTCCTTTAGGATCTGGACTTGAAACAAAATCCAGGGTTCACGATCGCCTGAAACTGAACGGTACCGGAATCAGCCTGGTTAGCGGAAGCTGGCTCTGGAAAGCCGAAGCCGCACAGGTCAGTGGCTTTCGTTTTTATGGAACCGATCAAGAATACGAGAGGCAGGATCTTATGTTCGGCATCGAATATGCTGGAATCAGCGATGCATCTCTTGGCTTCGAAATCTCACGCCGAAGCTACCCGGATTTTGACTCCATCCTGGAAAACCCTCCCAACAATGCCGATGAGCATGTTGTCCAATCGGCCTTCAACTACCGCCAGGATTTCTGGAACCAGACCCTCCATCTGAACAGCTTTGCCCTGATCCTGGGCGAATCCTGGAACAAGGGGACTACGGCCAGAATCAGCCTCGACTATGACTGGTTCGATGCCTTCAGTGTCGGAGGAGGATGGCTGGTCTACCAAAAAGGCCGTGATTCTGAATATTCTTCCTCCACCTCCCTGGCCTTCGCGAAGCAGATAAGCCGGAATGACAGGATTTTCCTGGAAACCGCCTACTCCTTCTGAAACCTTCCTAAGTTCCTGCCTGAAGGACTTCCTCGTGCTCCAAGTCACCCCATAACTCCATTCCATCTAAAAAACTTGACTTCCATTCAATTAAACCACAACAATACCGAAACCGGTTTCGAAATGATTCAAGAATTAGACACACAAGGAATCATTTCATCCTTTCTCGAAACCGGTTTCGAAGCTTTGGGAAGAAGGGTTTAATGAATGATGTGAAAGCAGGTCCAGAGGAGGAATGGGTCAAGTCCGGGGAAGTTCGGATCAGCGACCTGGCAGCGGAACTGGGGTTGACCAAGGGCACTGTCTCAAGGGCCCTCAACGGTTACGAGGACATTTCCAAGAAGACCCGAAAGCGGGTGATGGAAGCGGCCACAAAGCGCGGTTATGTCCCGACCACCCAGGCTCGCAGACTGGCGATGGGGCTGACGGAAACCATCGGGCTGGTCCTTCCGCCGATGCCATCCCAGCCGGTCAATACTTTTATCAGTGAATTCATCCATTCCGTTTCCGCTGCCCTTCATCTTCACGGTTACGACCTTCTGGTCCACTCCGCAAATTCCGAAGAATCCGAGGTAGAGCCCTATCGCAGACTGGTTCAGAGTCGAAAGGTCGATGGTTTCATCATTTTCCGGACAAATGAAAAAGATCCACGGGTCAATTATCTGCTCAATGAAGGATTCCCCTTTGTCACTCACGGACGAACTGCCCGCATGGCAGAGCATGACTGGTTCGACATTGACGGAGAAAAGGCCTTCAGGGATGCAACGTCGCATTTGATCAAACTGGGTCACCAACGAATCGGTTTTGTCGGGGGAGGGAAAGAATTCTTCAGCGCCCAGCTTCGATTGAAAGGCTTCCGAACTATGTTGGAGGAATCCTGCCTTGAAAAAGTCCCAAGCCTGGAGCAACCGGGAGACCTCACCGGTCAAGGAGGAGAAATCGCTGCCCAAAATCTACTCAAACAAACCCGCCCTCCGACGGCGATTCTCTGTGCCAATGATGCTACGGCCCTTGGGGTGATGAAAGCTGCCAGGGAACTTGGATTTAATATCCCCGAAGAGCTTTCGGTGATCGGTTACGACGGCATCGCCCTCGGAGCTTACATCGATCCTCCACTGACCACCCTGACGTTTTCCATTGAGGAATCCGGTAAAGAGATGGTTAACCTCCTGATGAGAAGACTCAAGAGCCCGGATCTGCCGGTCATTTCCAAACTGGCATCGGCAATCTTGAAACTGAGAGGAAGTGAAGGACCACCTTCATCAATTCAAAACAAAAATATGGAGAATTGCCTATGAATTAGAAAAATATTTCGTCAATTTATTTCCCTATTTGATCAATAAAATAACTGGAGTTAGTTATGAAAATCCTAAAATCAATCATTTCTATTTCAGTCGTACTCAGCTTATTCGCATCTTCGGCAATGGCCGCAGATTTGAGGTTTTGGACGACAGAAAACCAACCTGCCCGAATGGCCAAGCAAAAAGCCATGGCAGAAGCATTTCAATCTAAAACCGGAGTCAGTGTCGAGGTAATCCCGGTTGATGAAAAGGAACTCGGCACCAGGGCGACTGCCGCCTATGCTGCAGGCGATCTGCCTGATGTGATTTACCATACCCTGCAGTATGTCCTTCCATGGGCGGAGGCAGGAATACTGGATAGTGAATCGGCGACCGATGTGGTTTACGAACTTGGGAAAAAAACCTTCGGATACGGTGCCTTGAAAATGGCAGGTTTTGGCGGGGGTTATGCCGCAGTTCCCGTCGATGGATGGACTCAGATGGTGGTCTATCGAAAAGATCTTTTTTTAGCTCACGGGCTTCAGCCTCCAACGAGCTATAAAAACATCGTCACCGCCATCGAAAAACTGCATAACCCTCCCAACATGTACGGGTTCGTAGCAGCAACCAAGGTCGATGAAAACTTCATGAGCCAGGTTTTGGAACATGTCCTTCTTGCAAACGGCGTTAACCCGGTCAACAAGGAAGGAAAAATTCAAATCGACGATCAGAAACTTTCAGAATCTCTGGAGTTTTACAAGACCATAGCCAAAGCAAGTCCTCCAGGAGAACTCTACTGGCAGCAATCTCGAGCACTTTATTTTGCAGGTCAAGCAGCCATGATCATCTGGTCTCCTTTCATCATGGATGAATTAGCAGGCTTGAGGGACTCTGCTCCGCCCACCATCAACAGCGATCCGAAAAGCCGTGAGTTGGCTTCAAAAACCGACTTCATCACACGCTTTTCAGGACCAAGCAACCCTGATGGAGCAGCCTGGGGAGATATCCGCTATTTCGGCATCACTTCCGATGCAGACACAGACAACGCCATGGAATTTGTGAAGTTCTGCATGGATGAAGGGTATATGAATACCCTGGCGATTGCTCCGGAAGGAAAATTTCCAGTCAGGAAAGGCACTCGGAATGACGCAGAAAAATTCGTCAAGGGATGGGCAAAACTTTCGGTCGGTGTGGATCGTAAGGCACCTCTTACCGAGCTATACCCTTCAGACGTCATCAATAACATTGTTGCCGGTCTGGAAACCGCCAGTCGGTGGGGTGTCCGGGAAGGGCAATTGTCCCTGGCTTCTAAGATTATCAACAGCCAGGTCTTCAACCGACGGGTTCGTGAATACATAGACGGTACCCGCTCTCTTGATGAAACCGTTCGGATCATCAAATCCGACCTGAATCGCATCTAGTATGGCACGACGGGCATCACTGCAGATGCCCGTCTTTTTTATCTGAATGATGCCTCGTTCTCCTCTGGCCAGAAAAGAGGCTGGCCTAGCTTACGCCCTCCTTTTACCTGCCCTGGCAGTCGTTCTTTCCATAGTCCTGTTGCCGGTTTTAGCCAATTTCTGGATCAGCTTCAAAGCGGTTGAACTTTCAGACCTCAGACCTCCGAAACCGATCGTCAAACTTCAACTCCGTCAATGGCCCAAAAACCATGGAGATCCTCTAGTGATTCGCTACAGTCTTCGGAACAGCAGCCAAAAACTTCCTGTTAACAACATCCTTTCTCGCCAGAAACTTCCTGCTGGAATGCTGGTTCAGGAACTCGACTCAAGATGTGTTTTCTCGAACAACGAACTTCGATGTGAATTTGACCATTGGCCAGCAGGATACCGTGAAAAAATTCAAAATGTATTCATCACCGATGATACTTTCACAACTTCGAAAAAGACTTTCAAACAAAGCAATATCGAAATTTCAGGAGAAGCCGAAAACATCCTGACCAGTTTTCAATTCACCTTGAAAAACTACATTAAAATTTTCACCAATCCCGAGTTTTTCTTTGTTCTCAAAACCACTTTTCTCTATACCCTGCTGGGGACTTTAGGGTCTTTGTTCCTCGGTCTTTTTGCGGCTCAGTTACTGAACCAGCATTTTGCAGGACGGGGTTTTCTCAGGGGGCTTTTTCTCTTTCCTTATGTATCACCAGTCATTGCAGTGGCATTCACCTGGGTTTTGCTGCTTGATCCTTTTTCAGGAACCCTCAATACCATGCTCGTGAAAACAGGGTTTCTCTCAGAACCCCTCAACCTCTTTGGCCAGCGTTCGGTAATGTTGAATCTATTCGGTTTCGAAGTACAGTTCCCATTAGCCCTTTCGACTGTGATCGCCTTTGAATCCTGGCGTTATTTCCCGCTCGCCTTTCTTTTTATCCTGGCGCGTTTGCAATCGATCCCGAATGAACTTTACGAGGCAGCCAAAATGGATGGAGCATCGCCCATGCAACAGTTTCGATTTATTACTTTACCCCAGATTACCGGGATCCTATCGGTGATGTTTCTGCTCCGATTCATATGGACGTTCAATAAATTTGACGACATCTTCCTGCTCACCGGAGGCAATGCGGGGACAAGAACACTGACCGTCGATGTTTATGAACAGGGCTTTGCACTGGCTGACCTGGGGGCGGGTTCTGCAGTGGCAGTGATTATCTTTGCTCTGCTGTCTCTGTTTATGATTTTGTATTTCCGGTTTCTTCCCCAGGGCGAGGAGGAATCGAATGCCTGAATGGCGCAGAGCTTTGGCTGCAGCACTGATTGGCGGTGTCTCAGCGTGCATCTTCACCGTGATCTGGGGAATTCTGCTGCTTTTCGCAGGAATCGAACCGATCTTGATCCCGCTCCAGGGAGCGTTCATCTCAGGGATGCTGACCGGAGTTTTCAGTGAAATCAAAAGCCTGGGCGAAGCAAAGTCTTTCTTCATCTCGATTGGCCTCGGATCAATACTGTTCCTTTTCTTGAATGATTTTTCTCCCTGGAACATCAACCTAGAAAAACAGGCACTTGCTGCTGGGTTGGGAACACTCTGGGTGATCCTGATTACGGTATGGTCAACCCGTAAGGTCCTGGCAGGAATAAAATTGGAAGGTTTGGACCGGGATGAAATCGAGAGATTAACGATCCGGATTTTTCAGGGAATGGGGTTGCTTTTCTTCATCATCATTGTCGCTTTTCCGTTTATCTACATGGTGATCACCAGCCTGAAATCCCAGATGGCGCTGCTCACCAATCCCACCGATTTGAGCATCAGTTTTGAATCGGGTATGGGAGGTCTCATCAAATCCTACCAGGAAGTCTGGACGACTTTTCAGTTTCAGCGATACATCTGGATCAGCACGGTGGTTTCGGTGGGAACCGTCGGAATCACCCTCAGTCTTTCTATTTTAGGAGCCTATTCCGTCACCCGACTTCGGTTTCCCGGAAGGGTCTGGCTTTCCAGGAGCATCCTGATCATTTACATGTTTCCCGCCATCGTACTGGTCATTCCCCTTTATAGTATTTTCAGTCAACTGCAACTACGCAATAGCCTTCTAGGGCTCTTCATCGTGTATCCCGCAACGACTTTGCCGGTTGCCCTCTACATGTTGAAGGGATTTTTCAGCACTCTTCCTGCAGAACTGGAGGAAGCAGGAAGGATCGACGGATGCAGCCGTTTAGGAGTCATCTGGAGAATCACACTCCCGCTGAGTCTTCCGGCCATCGCTTCGGTCGCTTTATACGTGTTCATGATCGCCTGGAACGAGTTTCTCTTTGCCTTCATGTTCCTGGATGATCCGGAGATCTTTACCCTCTCCCGGGGAATGGTCTCACTCAACAGTTCAGAAGTACCCCGTCAATACCTGATGGCAGGAGCGGTCATGGTCACTGTGCCTGTCATGGTTCTTTTTTTCTGGTTTGAAAAATACCTTGTTTCCGGACTTTCTGCCGGAGCCGTGAAAGGCTAAAAAATTTATCTTCCATTTCATCTATGAAAGCACAACATCAATTCGATTCCCAAACCTTGATGGAACAAGCCCGTAACATCCTCAGGCAGAATGACCGCGGAGGTTACACGGTTCCAACGGAACGGCTTTATCCCTACCAGTGGAACTGGGATTCTGCAATCTGTGCTTTGGGCTGGCAAAGTTTTGATGAGGCCCGGGCATGGAAAGAGATCCGGATGCTGCTCAAAGGACAGTGGTCGAACGGCATGCTGCCCCATATCGTTTTCCATCAGGATAGCCCTGATTATTTCCCCAATGCTGATGTTTGGAATGTGTCCGAAGCATGCTTCCCTCATGGGGTAGAACACCCTCCCACCTCCGGGATCAGTCAGCCCCCGGTGTTGGCCACCTGTGTCCGTAAACTCTGGGAAGCTGGAAAACAGACCTCAACCGAAAAAGGCGAAGTAAAACTGATCTGTGAAAAAATTCTGAACTGGCATCGCTGGTTCTGGTCGGCAAGAGACCCTGAAAATACCGGTCTGGTTCGCGTCCTTCATCCCTGGGAAAGCGGGATGGACAACAGTCCAGCATGGGATGAACCCCTTGCCCGAGTTCCGTCCACACAAAATGCTTCTTACGTGAGGCAGGACACCAGTCTCATTGATGCACATCAACGTCCCCTGCAAAAAGAATATGACCGTTACCTCTATCTCGTGGAAATACTTCGTGACAAAGATTATGACTCAAGAGCCATCAGTCAGGACTTTCCTTTTCGGGTGATTGATGTCGGGCTGAATTCCATCCTGCAGCGAGCAAACTTGGACTTGAAGGCAATGCTGGATCAATTCGGAATGCGTTCCGAATGTCAGGAACTGGAAGCCCGGATTGAACTCACCCAAAACGCGTTTACGAAACTATGGGATCCACAGCATGAACATTTTTACAACAGGGATGAATTTACCGGGGAATTGATCCGGGTTCCGACATCGGCGTGTTTCCTTCCGCTTTTTGCTGGACTTGCCGGGAATGAACAGGTTTCGAAGATGGTTTCGACCCTGGAAAACTGGATGGATCAGAAGTTTCTTCTGGTTCCCTCGACGGCACCAGATGAGCCGAGTTACGAGCCAGAGCGCTACTGGAGAGGCCCGGTCTGGCCCCATATCAACTGGATGATCTGCGAAGGCCTGAGTGACTATGGCTTTGATGATCTCAGCCGAAAGATTCGTATGCAGACCCTGGAACTAATCTCGAAACTGGGGTTTTATGAATATTATCATCCCCTTGGAGAATCCGGCCTGGGCGGGAGTTCTTTCAGTTGGACCGCAGCGGTTTGCCTGATCTGGGGCAATTCCACCAACTTCCGTTAACTCCTTGAAATATAAGGCTTCTAGTAAGTTTACGAATAGAGTGACCATAGATTTCGGATAGCATGAGCCTAAAGGGGATGACTCATATCCCCCCTTGATGAAGCCCTTCTCTGGGCACTCTGGAGCATGTATGCGAAAACCGGTTTGGCTTTTTTCTGAAGGTAGTCTCAAACGCAGGGATCTGCTCGGCAACAAAGGAGCCAATCTCTGCGAAATGACCTCACTTGGCATGCCGGTGCCTTTTGGTTTCATCATCACCACCCAGACCCACCTCGAGTACCAACGTCTCAGGCAGCGCATTCCCGAGGGGACCATGGAAGAAGTGAAGGCGGCGCTGCTTAAGATGGAAATCCGTCAGGGGGCCGAATTCGGCAATCCGGTCAATCCTTTGCTCGTTTCAGTTCGTTCCGGAGCTTCGGTTTCCATGCCCGGGATGATGGATACCCTGCTCAACCTCGGCATCAACGATGAAATCGTCGAAGGACTGGCGAAGCTGACCGCCAACCCACGATTTGCCTATGACACCTACCGCCGCTTCCTGCAACTGTATGGGGCCGTAGTCGGCGGCAAAGGGATACATCCCTACACGCAAATCCTCAAAGACTATCGTCAGCAGCATGGGCTTGAAGAGCATGCCGATTTGGATGTCGGGGAACTCAAAGAAATCATCGGACTTTTCAAAAAGATCCATTTGCCTCCTGACAATCCATGGACCCAGCTTGAAAACGCGATTGGTGCCGTCTTTTCCTCATGGAACAACCCCCGTGCCCAAACCTACCGCCGACTGAATGACATCCCTGACAGTATTGGCACCGCAGTCATCATCCAGGCCATGGTCTTCGGCAACATGGGGCAAAATTCAGGAAGCGGGATTGCCTTCACACGAAACCCTTCAACCGGTGAAAAAGAGTTTTTTGGTGAGTACCTGATGAATGCTGAGGGTGAAGACATTGCTTCCGGTAGAAGAACCCCTCGAAGCCTGAACGAATTCAAGGAGGAATCCCCGATCCTTTACAACCAGCTTTTTCAACTGCAGAAAACCCTGGAGGAGCATTACCGGGACATGCAGGATCTGGAATTCACCATCCAGGAAAACCGCCTCTATCTTTTGCAGACACGTTCCGGAAAAAGAACCGCCAAGGCCGCTGTCAAAATTGCGGTGGACCTCGTCAACGAGGGCCTGATTTCAGAAAAGGAAGCCCTGCGCCGGATGGACCCGGAGATGGCGAGGTTCTTCATGCACCCAATGATCGATCCTCAAGCAGAAAAAAATGTGCTCGCCCTTGGCTTGCCTGCAAGCCCGGGTGCAGTCACCGGGAAAATCGTTTTCACCTCCGAGGAGGCACAAAAAGCAAAAGACCAAGGGGATCAGGTGATTCTGGTCCGGGTTGAAACCACCCCTGAGGATATTCATGGAATGCAGGCCGCCTTGGGAATCCTCACAACCAGCGGGGGTATGACTTCACATGCCGCTTTGCTTGCCCGCGGAATGGGACGCACCTGTATTGTCGGCTGCAAGGGTTTATCAGTTGATGAAAAGAAACAAAGGCTGATCCTGGAAGACGGCAGCGTGATCCGTAAAGGAAGGCTCCTGACCCTCGACGGCAGCAGCGGGGAAGTGATGGAAGGACGGGTGCCCACCATCGATGCCCATGAGGATCAGGATTATCTGACTCTGTTGAGCTGGGCTGACAAATACCGGCGTCTCAAGATCCGGGCCAATGCAGAAACCTCGAAGGAAGCCCTAACAGCAC
Source organism: SAR324 cluster bacterium lautmerah10 (assembly GCA_001469005.2). Taxonomy (GTDB): domain Bacteria; phylum SAR324; class SAR324; order SAR324; family NAC60-12; genus UBA1014. Next base: position 3,884 of record LNZD02000130.1, on the reverse strand, counting down.
TCCGGTTCGGAGCCGAAGGGATCGGCCTCTGCCGAACGGAACATGTTTTTTTCCACCCGGAAAGCATCGACGTGTTCCGTGAAATGATCTTTGCTCAAAGCCCTGAAGAAAAACAGGAAAAGCTGAATCAGCTTTCAGCGTTCCAGGTACGGGAACTGAAACAGCTTTTCAAAGTGATGGACGGCCTGCCGGTCACCCTCCGTTTGCTTGACCCACCACTGAGCGAATTCCTTCCCCAAGCAAAATCAGAAATTGAAAAACTGGCCAGGCGGCTTGGACGGGAAACCGAATCCCTGATGAAACAGGTCGGGGCTCTGCATGAGAAAAACCCGATGCTGGGCTTTCGGGGATCCAGACTTTCCATCATTTATCCCGAAATCAGCACAATGCAGATGGATTCCATCTTGACCGCTGCGATCCAGTCTCAACGAAATGGAACCATTGTGAAACCGGAAATCATGGTCCCGCTGGTGACCAGTTCGGGGGAACTCGAAGTGATCTTGCAAAACCTGGAACAGACCGCAAAACAGACATTCCTCAGGCTTGGTCAAAACATCCAATACAAACTGGGCACCATGATGGAGGTTCCGCGGGCCTGTGTCCAATCCCGGACAGTTGCTCCTCAGGTCCAGTTCATGAGTTTCGACACCCACGATCTGACCCAATTGACTTTTGGATTTTCAAGAGAGGACAGCGGAAAATTTCTTCCGGATTACATCGAACGCCAGATCCTAGCCTTTGATCCCTTCATCCACCTCGATCAGCAGGGAGTCGGAAACCTGATCCGCATGGCACTCGAACAGTCACGCAAGGTGCAGAAGAAAATGGAATATGGAATCTGCGGAGATCATGGCGGAGATCCACGATCGATCAAGTTCTTCCACCGGATTGGTATCGACTATGTTTCCTGCAGTCCCCATCTGGTGCCCGTCGCTTGTCTGGCTGCTGCCAAGGCAAGCATTTAAACAACCGCTGAAAATTCAAAGAAACCGGACCGAAGCTTCACCGAGTTCATCGAAGCGGATACTGACTGTAGCCGGTTGTTCAATGAATACCGTTTTCACCACACTTCCGAGCATGATGAACTTTCCTTTCTTCAGAGGGGCTCCCAGAGAGATGCAGTGATTCGCCAGCCAGGCCAGGGCTTCCATCGGATGTCCCAGAATATCCGCTCCGGATCCCCGGCCAACTTCCACATCATCAATCCGCATCACTCCTTCAATTTTCAAAAGATCCAGGGATTTCCACGACGTTTTTTCTTTTGAAAGTACCACGCCCGAATTGAAAAAATCATCTGCAACCAGAATCGAAGTCGGAAATGCGGAATAGTCATCATACCGGTCGTCAACCAATTCGATGCCAGCCATCAAGGCACCGACAGCACCGGCAACGTTCCCACGGTCATAGGGAGTCCCTGTTTCCGGGAGATCCCTGGAAAGCCTGGCGGCGATTTCACACTCCACCCCGATTCGATGAAAATCGCTTAAATTCAACTCTGCCTTTTCCTCGAAGACGGTGGACTCGAAAATTTCTCCTGAGCAGGGGTGGTCGATGGAAAGGAATTCCTGCATGACCTTGGTCGTGCAGCCGATTTTGTATCCGACCAAAGGCCCGAAACCCCTTGGGCTCAAATACTCATGCAATTTTTGCTGAGCCTGATACGCCTCATTCAAGCCCGGAACATCAAGTGTTTTGGGAGGAAGCATTGTCGGCCCGCCTCCCAGCCTGGCCTGTGCCAGGTGATTCACCAGAGAATCAATCTTTTGAGGATTCAAAGAGAATTATTTTTTGAAAATGAATGATATCCTCATGGTTCTCTTGAGGATCACTGCTCATAATGCTGAGCTTCTCGGGGACCGGCTTTCATATCATTAATCGTCTTGAGGAGATCGTTCGCGGCAAATTCGAGTTGATCCAGAACCTGATCCGGTTCCTGGTCAAAAGCCATGGAATCGATGATCTGCTGGAGCCGATTCTGGGTTCTCCAGGAAGCATGCTTTGCCCATTCAGCATAGAGGGCCGCAGGGTCATCAATTCCGATCAAATCCCTGCTGCGGCTTTGGTCATCGACCAGACAGTCCATGCTGACGTAGGCATTGACCATGGTGATGCGTTCTCCCGGCTTTGTCAGCGGAGCACCGCGATGCACGACCATGTTCCCATGCAGTGCCACCGCATAGCCTGGTCCCGGAAATTTTGGTGCTTTCACCCGATCACGAGGCGGCGTTTTCCCTTGTTTCGAAAGCTCCTCCGCTTCCATTTTGGTTCCCACAAAATATTCAAACCCTCCACCACTCAGCGTTGCTGGATCACTGACCATCATCACATAATCAAGCGGGATGGTGTCGTGATGCCACTTATCCACAGCCTCTTCCAGTTTGCTGGGCTGATAATTCAGGTGCCCCAGGTGAACCGGCATGGTGTGGGGTGAGATTTCGGCTTGATAGATGGAAGCCATCAGGTCGTTCACATCCTGGCTGATGCAGAGGTCCCTCAACCATCGTGATCGGTAACATCCGCCGCGAACCGTGTTTTCGATCCGGTTTCCTGCCCGCCTGCTATAAGTCCTCAGCCTCCGTGCTGTTTCCAGCATGACCTCCGAACCTTCCTTGGAAAGAATCCTGAAAGGTTCTGAAACACCAAAGGCTGTCGCCTTGTCCTGGATCTCTTCCGGGGAATAACCCAGATCTTCCAGGGAAAGGGTCTGGCTCGGAGATTCCAGGGACAGGTGTCGTTCCGGATCAAAGGGTGGCTCATCACTCAGCCATTGGTATCCTTCAGGAAGTTCTTCAGGAAACGGTACCGCAATACTCATCGATGATCCTCCATGAGGATGAATTCAATTTGAAATGAACCTGAAATGAAAAGCACCTTTTACATGGCTTCAAAGCAAAGGACAATATGACTATCCAAACTTGAAAAGTCTTCATGGTTCATCAAACACCAACTGAATTTTTAAGATGAAGTATTCTTCCCTGGTCAAACGCATTGCAGGTGAAAGCGCTGAAGTCTGGGACATCCACGAAGAAGGGAGAAAACGATTGGCCCAAGGTGAAGACGTGATCATGCTCAGCATCGGTGAAGAATCGGACCAGACAACTCCTGCCTCCATCCAGCAGGAGGCAGTCGATTCCATCCGTCGCGGCAGAAATCACTACACCCCGGTGATTGGAGAAGACCATCTCCGCAAGGCGATTGCGATGAGCCACCGGGAACATACCGGCCAACAAGTGAGTCTGGAAAATGTCGGTATTTTTGCTGGAGCCCAGAATGCGCTTTTTTCGGTCTGCCTCTGCCTCCTGGAACAGGGAGATGAAGTGATCGTCCCGGAACTATATTATGCTACCTATCCTGCCACGGTAACCGCGGGAGGTGCTACCCTGGTCGCCATTCCAACCAATGCGGAAATGGGGTTTCAGCCAGATCCCCAGGCGATTGAAAAATCGGTCACTCCAAATACCCGGGCGGTATTGCTCAATTCTCCTAACAATCCCTCGGGTGCCGTTTATTCTGCGGAAACCCTGGGAACCATCCTGGAAGTGTGTCGTGCAAAGAAGATCTGGGTCATCAGCGATGAAGTCTATTCCGCAATCGCCCCGGAAGGCTTCACCCCGATTGCCAGCCTTCCTGGAAGCCATGACCAGACCGTGACCATTTCCAGCCTCTCCAAATCCCATCGCATGACCGGCTGGAGATGCGGCTGGATGGTCGGACCGGAAAAACTGACTCAGCACCTGACCAACCTCAACATGTGCATGACCTATGGCCTGCCGCCTTTCATCCAGGATGCGGCGGTGACGGCTTTGGAAAAAGACCGGGATACGGCAAAACAGGTGAAAGCCAGGTTGGACCGCAACAGATTGATCTTCCGGGAAGAACTGGAA
>LNZD02000129.1 GCA_001469005.2 SAR324 cluster bacterium lautmerah10 | reverse complement strand
CGATAGGTGTCCTGACGCAAATCCGGGTTGGCAAACAGGAGCAAACCTCCGATGAGAACGATGATGACTGACATGGGATTTTCTTAAATGCCTGCCTTTTTTGGTTAGGCAATCATGGGCATGTTGAGGTTCAATTCTCGGCCTTCTTCCTTAAATATCTCTTCCGCAACGGATGCCGACATCAGGCCAGGCCAGGTTCGGGGAAGAATACCCGCGAAAAAATCCTGCAGCCTCGAATGCGCCGAAAGCCCAAGAAGCCCCACGGATGACCCTTTGTGTACCTCCCGCACTTTTTGAACCATAGGGTTTGTAAAAATCCGCCACATGCTCACGGACATTACCCGCAAGGTGTGCGATTCCTTCCGGAGTAACATCCCTGTTCCGGGTTTGAACCGGCTGGGAACTTCGTGTTCCGGATTCACGTGTTACCGCAAAACCAGATCCAAAACCGATCCCGTCCCATGGATATTTTCTGGCTTTTGAACCACGGATCGCGTATTCCCACTCCCTTTCGGTCAGAAGTCTTTTACCAAGATGCTGGCAATACATTTTTGCATCTTCCCAACTGACTCCCACGACGGGGTGATCCCCAAGGTTTTCAGGAAACTCTCCATTCTTCCAACTCGTCGGAAGCCGATGCCCGGTGCTTTCAACAAATTGCAGATATTCATTGTTGGACGTTTCATAAATATCGATGTAGAAAGATTTGATTCGAACGGCTCTTTCTGGAGACGCATTGTACAGCGGATCATTGCTGCCCATCACAAAAACTCCTCCCCGCAGGGCTACCTGGCCTGAATTGGCTTTTCGCTTTCCTGATTTCTGAATTTTTCTTGTAAATGGATTCATCAACTTCCCCTTTTCCTTTTCTTCAGGAAGGCTGAATTTGATCAAGTCCGCCCAGATGATGACTCCGGAAAAAATACTCATCAATTTTAACGATGCGAGGTAACTGCCATCCGGCTTGGAGGTGATTTTCCCGTACATGAACGCATCCACCCCGTACAACTCCCCCAATCTCCTGGCCTGGGATTCGTCAATGAAAACCTGTTGGTTGAGTTTCTGTTCCTGATAGATCAATTGCAGATTTTCACGATCCACCACATTCACCGCACCCTGGGTCGAAAGAGCAACGGTCATATAATCCATCACTTCCCCGTTCTCAAAAATCCGCGGCGAATCGATGCTCCAGAAACTGACCTTTTTAATATCTTCCTCTTTCAAAGACTGTTCATCCTGGCCGAAAGACTCAATCAGCTTTCCGCTGAAGTCATTCAGCAATTCATAATTCTGGTTCTGATCAAAAAGGGTGAAGGTTTCCGCCCAGACGATCTGGGAATTCTGAACATCGATTGCTTTCAGAACGAGGGTATCACTGTAGACATTACCATAAATGAATAACTGAACGCCGAGGAGCATCCCCAGTTCACGGTATTCATTGGGCGAGACAAATTCAGAGAGTTGAATCCTCTGTTCCTTGAGCAGGAGTTGCAGTTTGGAACGGTCCGTCACCCGAAATCGGCGTCCGCGGACTATTTTGACATTGCTGTAATCGATCAATTCATTGACGTTGATCCGAACCGTCTTGTCTTTAAGACGGATTCGGGAAATGGCAAGGGTGTTGTAACGTCGGTCAATTTTCTGGTGGACGGAATTCGCAATCCTTCCTGCCAGAATTTCATTGTCCACAAATTTCCCCTGTGCCTGGACTCCTGTTGTTTCAAAAAACAATAAAAATCCTGAAATCAGCATCAAATTGAAATGAAATCGGCTGATCCGCTTCATATCGACTCCGGGTGATTAAGTGGCAGGTTTTCTTCGTTGGTAGATCTTTTCAACTGTAGATATTCCTCTTTGAGTTTTTTTCTGGATTCATCAGCCAAAAACATTGCCTCTTCTTTCTTATAACTGTCGTGAGGTTTCCAGTTTCGGGTTTTTAACCGATAGGGTCTCAACCCGCGTTCGGGATCCGTCCGGGTGCAGAAAAGTTCTTCTATCTCTGGACGATCCAGCCAGGATTGCCCCATGTTTTTTTCAAGGGCCAGATACCACCTTGCAAAATGCCGGATACGCCGATCATCAAAATATCCCAGCGGTTTCAGTGATTTCACCATTTCCTGTAAATGCGGTTTAGCCTGATAACGATCATAATCAACAACGTACAGACTTTCTGAGAGAAATAGAGGAGCACCATGCAACAAAAGGCCCTTTGACCTGAGGGTGTTCCCAGTCTGAACAATTTCGATCCCGACACTTCCCATTTCCCCTTTCATCACCGCATCCTCAACGTCTTCCACTGGTTCCACCTGCAATCCCGGGTAGGCCGCCATGACGATCCCGCTGTAACGTCCCTTGACAAAAACCCTGCGGCCATAACGTGAAAGGGTCTGAAAATCGATTTTGCTCCTGCCCCTTCCTCCCGGTTTTGAAATCAGGAAGAAGCCAACCATGTCCTGAACCTCACAGCCGAGAACCGGATTGTATCGTGTCAATTCCGCAGAACCGGCCACCCGGATACTGGTAGGTTTGATCAACTGGTAATTGTACATCCCCCATTTAGTGACATGGGTCGGGTCCCTCAAATAATACTGGGTCATTGCCAAAAGTTCATCGAGTCCCACCAAGGTGAAATCCACTTCATCCAACTTGATCAGGGAAGATCCATTATGAGGTTCCTCTCCTTCCACACGGAGGGTGATTCCGTCGATTTCCCATTCATAAGCAAGAAATCCCAATCTGAAAGGTCGGGGGCTACGCTTACGGTCTACGAATACGGAAAAGCACTTCGGCACATGATCGGGCAACTGGCTCAGTTGCGAGAAGGCCTGTTCGATGTCCCCGGTGCTGTTTTTTTTGCCCTCAGACAAAATCTTCAACATCCCCCCGATTTCTCCTGAATCAGAAACCAAAGTCTTCAGTCGGCTTAGAAAATTTTGTAAGGTTCGGCCGCTTCGGGGGACGGCACAGGAAACCGTCAAATCAGATTCAATAATATTGGATTTACTCAATGCAATCTAAACTCATTGCTGGTTTGCTGTAAGGAAGGTTGGATTTCAGATTCATCTGTTCTGAATAATTGCCTTGCCGTCCTGGGGTTACAAAGGTAAAAAAATGGGCTGGTTTAACATGCAGCGATATTCCCACCAAGAAAAAAATACCAGATATTCTTACTTTTTAAAAGAATTGGGCATCCTCACAAAGATGCATCTTCCAAACTATTGAAGATTAAAGAATTGGTTCACTAACATGGGCAAAACGTTTCCACACTTTTGGGGAATCAAAACATTCCTCAAATGGATCCTTTTAATACATCTAGGACTTCTATCCACCCTCATTCATGCTGTCGAAATTCAGCCTAGGGATAGTCTGCATTCTGGGGTGGTAAAGGAAGGAGATTTTACTATTTTCCCACAAAACCGTCTTGGCAACGGGCTTTACCGCAACGGTACTTTGATGGCTTCCGAAGCGGACCAGCAGATCATCGGTTCCCAACCTATCCTCGGCATCGAAAGCATTGTCTACCTTTACCGGGATGTGAACGGGCAGGAAGGTCTTGGATTGGTCAATGGGATCAATGAGGGTACAGGACGCTTAAAAAAAGTTGGAGAGGAATTTTATGAATTCAGCAATTATGAGATCGGCTATCAGCGGATCTTCCGCATTTTGCAGGGGAAAGTCGTCCCTGTCCTGGAAAAGTTACGAACTGCTTCAGGAGTGACCCTTTCAAACACTCACGCGGTTTTTTACCACATTACCGAATCGAGCAATAGCAGTGATAATCTAACGAATTCGAACCCTGGTTGGAATTACAAATTCAGACTTCACCTGACCCGACTCGGCCAGCCTCAACTGGTTTCTCTTTATCAAATCAGCATCGTTGATCAAAGTCCAAAACCGAAGCTTTCCTGGAAAAACGAATTCGAGTTGATTCATCGAAAAAAAGATGGTTCTGAGGAAATTTACAATCTTCAGAAAATCTCTCCCCAGATGTTCTGAAGATCATTGACTCTTATGGATAAAGGATTCTCTCCAAGCGGTGTGATTTATGACATGGACGGTTTGTTGTTGGATACCGAACCATTTTATACCTTGGTCACCCAACAGATTGCGCAGCGTTATGGTAAAAATTTTGACTGGAGCCTGAAATCAAAGATACTCGGCAGGAGAGCCTTGGAATCTGCCCGAATGATTGTTGAAACCCTCGAACTTCCGCTCAGTGCTGAAGAATACCTGGAGCAAAGAAATGAGATCCTGCTGGACATGTTCTCAGACTGTCAACCGCTTCCCGGGGTTGTAAAACTGACCCGTCATTTGGCTGAGGCAGGAATCCCTCAGGCCGTGGCGACCAGTTCCAAAAGGGAGATGCTGGAGGCAAAAATCGCCAACCATCAGGAATGGTTTTCTCTATTTCAGACTATTGTTACCGGAGATGATCCTGAAGTGAAAGAAGGGAAACCAGCACCAGACATCTTCCTGGTTGCGGCTAAAAGAGTTGGAGCAGATCCTGAAAAGTGTCTTGCTTTCGAGGACGCTCCCACCGGTACGGTTGCGGCGCATGCTGCCGGGATGGCTGTGATTGCCATTCCGGATGAGAACATGGACAAAAAGCTCTATCCAGAGGCATCCAAGATCCTGGATTCGATGGAAGAGTTTCTTCCAGAACTCTGGGGATTCCCCGCATACAACTGAAAAAAACGGAATTCATTCGCCTCCTAGAACTGTACCAACTGTCCCGCTTTCAGTTTTCTGGAAGGTGAAACAACCACCAAATCTCCTTGTTTTAAATCACCCCTAACCTTGACCAGTCCCCGACTGCTTCCCAACATTCGAACATCTCTTCGCTCAAGACGATTTTTTTTAGAGACGAAAACATATTGGGAGCCGCTGTCATTTCGCAATGATCCCGCTGGAACCGCGGTCATCCCGGATGACGAACCAACAAGTTGTATTTGAGCGGTCATTCCGCCCCGCAGAAGCTTGCCGGGGTTTTTCGCGAGGATGCTGAAGGTAAACCTCCTGGTCTGGGCATCCGCCTTCCAGGCCAGTTTCTCAACAATGCCGGTGAATGTTTTATCCGGGTAGGCAGGTACCGTAAAATCCACCTTCTGTCCCTGCTGAATGGTTCCGATTTCTTCTTCACTGATCCCGCATTCAATCCATACCTGGTCAATATCGATCACTTCCAAGAGGGCTGTCCCGCTTCCCACCACTTCGCCGGGATCATGAAAACGCTGGGTGACGATGCCTGAGAGCGGACTCAAAACGATCGTGTCAGCGTAGGACTGCTTTCGAACTTCAAGTTCCTTTTGTGCTACCAGCAGACGGATTCTGGAACTTTCCTCATTGATTTCGTTACGGCTCCATTGAAGTTTCAAGGAATCCAGTCTTTGTCTTGTTGAGGTTCCACGATCGTACATCTTTTGTTCTTCACTGAGTCTTTGCCTGCTATCTTCCAAAGCTTCCCTCGCTTCCTTGAGCGTATTTTCGCTCAGGGAAACCTGTAGTTCAGATAATTCGACCTGAAGTTTGGTCACGGTGTTTTCCAGACTCAGAAGCACTTCACCCTTTTTCACCCTCTGGTTTTCGTCCACTTTTATTCCCGCGATCCTTCCTGCAACTTTGGATTGGATGGTGACATTTTGAAAGGGCTCCACCGTTCCAGCATAGGTCCGCAGTGGCTCATTCGATAACAGAACCACCGGTGCGACTTTAACCTTCACCTGCGCGAACAACGGGTCCTGCACAAGCAGTAAGATTGGGACAGCCATTATCATGGAGACCAGGAGCTTTGTGATCATCTTCTTTTTCAGTCTGCAGTTGCGGTTTTGTCCAAAACGTCTCTTTTCTTCTGTCCAAACAAAACCAGAAAATCATTCAGCAGATAATAAAAAACCGGGACAAGCACGAGGGTAATGAAAGTGGCAAAGAGCACTCCGAATGCAAGACTGATTGCCATTGGAATGAGAAATCTTGCCTGTCGGGAAGTCTCGAACATCATCGGCATCAGACCAAAAAAAGTCGTCAGCGTCGTCAACACGATCGGCCTGAAACGGCGAACGCCTGCTTCCAAAACGGCTTCTCTCAAACGATGACCCTGTTCCCGGAAACGGTTGATGAAATCCACCATGATTAAAGAGTCATTGACGACAATCCCGCTTAAGGCAACCATCCCCAGCACACTGACAATGCTGAGGGTGAATCCAAGCAGGTAATGCCCCATGACGGCTCCGACGATACCGAAGGGAATCGCAGACATGACGATGAGGGGCTGAAGATAACTTCGGAACTGTAATGCCAACAGAGAGAATATGAGCATGATCGAAATGTAACTTCCCTGCTGAACTCCTTTCATCGTGTTCTGCTGGGCCCGGTTGGAACCCTCGAAGCTGATGCGAAGTTGGGGGAATTCTTCCTGAGTTACAGGCAATAAATCCTTTTTCAGAGACCGTTCTACTTCAGCGGTATTCGACTGTGTCGAATCAACATTGGCCGTCACATTAATCACCCTTCTTCGATCGACACGTTTGATGCTGCTGTAGGAAAGCCCATAGTCCAGGGTTGCAACCTGACTTAACGCGAGACGCTGATTTTGAGGCCCCAGAACCACCAGGTCTTCCAGGTTATCAAGATAACGTCTTTCCTCTTCGGGAATACGAAGCATAACGCTGATCTCGTTACCGTCCCGCTGAATTTTAAAGACCTCCAATCCCTGAAATGCACCTCGCACCTGCCGCGTCAGATCCTGAGCATTCATTCCCATTGCATGACCTGCGTCACTCAGGGTCAGACGAACTTCTTTCTTCCCTACATCGGTAGTGTCTTCAATGTCGCTCACTCCGGGATATTGAGACAGGTCCTCCTTGAATCTTCCCACAACCCTTTCCAAAACCTTACTTTCCGGATGACTGAGCTGCAGGTCAATGTCATTTTCAGAAGCAACCCGATGACGGCTACGGTAGGACAGATTGGTCAATCCCGGAATTTGTCCCAGCATCCTCTGCCATTGACGGCTGAATTCCTTGGACTCGAACCCGCGTTCATCGAGCGGTTTGAGGTACACACGCATATTCAGGGTATGGCTTCCTCCTCTTCCGAGAGAACTGTAAATTCCCTCAGCCACCGGCTTCCCTTTTTCTTCCTCATACTTGGCCAGCAGGGTTTGGGCATGCTTTAGCATTTGTGCTTCGACTTTCTCGGTCACTTCTACCGGGGTTCCAAAGGGAAGTTCCGCCCTGACGTTGATCCTGTCACTGTCAATCCTAGGAAAGAAGGTGAAACGAATGTGCCCTCCCAGCGCCAATCCTGCGCAAAGCAGCATCATGAAAAGACCTATCGCCAGGGTGGTATAGCGGTAACGGATGCTGAGATTGAGTGTCTTCCGGTATGGCACTTCGGCAAGCCATTTGAGCATCCTGCTTAGATGACTGCGTGGCCAGTTGAGAATCAGATCTAAAGGACGGAGGAACCATTCAATGAGACGGTAGCGATGGGCCAGATGTCCGGGAAGGATAAACATGGCCTCAATTAAAGAGAGAAACAGGATGACAATCAGGACGTTAGGGATACTGCGGAAAAACTTACCTGTCGTTCCGGGAACAAAATAAAACGGAATGAACGCTGCTGTCGTGGTGAGGATTGTAATCAGTACGGGCATCCCGATTTCCTTGGCACCGTCTACTGCCGCCATAACCGGAGACTTGTTCATCTCCTGATGGGCATAGATGTTTTCACCAACCACAATCGCATCATCAACCACGATTCCAAGAACCAGGATGAAGGCGAAGAGGGACATCATGTTGATACTCACATCGATCCCGGGCATGGCAATCATGGCCCCGGCATAACTGATCGGAATCCCCATCATGATCCAGAATGCAAGGGGTATTTTCAGAAACAGGGAAAGGGTCAAGAACACCAGCACAAGTCCATAGAGCAGATTTTTCACCAGCAGATCGATCCTATCCTGAAGAATGGTGGAACGGTCGTTGAGAATCGCAGTACTGATGCTTTCGGGCAGGCGCTCCTGGATTTCCAGCAACTGCTTTTTTACCGCCAGAGACACCTCAGTCGGGGTCTGCTCGCCCACCCGATAAACAGCGATCCGTTGGGAGGGCAATCCGTTGTAGCGGTTACGCAGGGCGCTGTATCGTCGCTCTTTGGTGCGCACCAGCAGGTCTCCACCGGAGGTCTCGATTTTTCCTCCCGGCATATCAAGGGTCGATTGCTGGATAATCTGGGAGATCTGATCCATGGTCAGGGAATACTGCTGCAGAGCGCTTCGGGGAATCTCGATTTTCAGTTCAAAGCCACGGCGCTGTTCCACATCGACCTGGGTGATGGCATCGTCTTTGAGGAGATCACCTTTGATCAATTCCGCCCATTCCACCAGTGAACGATTCGGAGCATCTCCATAGACAACGACATTCAAAACCTCACGACGAATTTTTGGAGCAGTGATCACGGGAGAATCCGCTTCATCCGGGAAGATGGAGATTCGATCGATTTCTGCCTGGACATCATCCTGGATTAATTTCCGGTTGGACCCCTCGTCCAGTTCAATTCGCAGACTTGCCGCCCCCTCACGTGCGGTTGAAGTAAGTTCTTTGATTCCTTCAATCCCTTCGATCGCAGACTCAATCGGGACAATGATGGACTCTTCAACCTCTTCCGGAGTGGCTCCAGGGTAAGAAATAGATACTCTGATAAGATCCAATTCGAACTCAGGAAAAAGCTCCTGTTTCAGATTCAAGGTACTCATTCCTCCCCAGACAAGCAGAATCAGCATCAGCAGGTTGGCTGCAACCTTATGTTCTGCCATCCATCGAATCATGAACCCTCCTGTTCTATTTTATTTTGATTTCTTGGCCGTTGCCTCTTTGCCTCTTCACCACTACCGGCAGGGACCTTGCTAGTCGTTGGTTTCTGCCATTCCTGTTTCCCGGCCTTCTGCTTCTTCATTCCACGGCCAGTACCTTGTTTTTGTTCCCCATTTGTTCCCTGACTTTTCATGTTTCTTCCAGGCGCACCCGATCCCTGCAGGCTGACCTTCATCCCGTCGGCGGCTCCCTTGAGCGGGGAAGTCACCACCTCCTCGCCATGCTTCAATCCATTGGACACATAAAAATAATCACCTTCCAAATGAACGATCTCGACCTTGCGGATTTGCAGCAATCCGTTTTCCACCACCCAAACCGTGTTTTCATCCCGAAGAGCTCTGACCGGAAGTTCAATCACGGATTCCAGAATCCTGCCTGGAATTTTGACATCGACAAATGCACCAATGAACAGAGGAACAGGAAAAGCAACCCTTTTTTTCTTAAACGCCTGCCCCTCAGCTGTTTTTTTGCCAGCGGGAAATGCTTTTTTCTCTTTATTGTCGAGAGAGATCCATTCTCCCGGTTCAGAAGGTCTCAAACGGAAGGGATCCTCGACACTGAGGATCAACTGGACCATCATCCCTTTTGGTGTCAATTCAAGCAGATGCCTTTCAACCCGGCCGTTCCAAATGGCATGTTCAGAACCGACACGCATTGAAACTTCGGCATCTAGGGAAAACTTGTTAGGATCTTCTTCTCTATCCGATTTCTCAGGCTTGTCCATCAGCCATTGAAGACGGCTCATCGGTACATCCGTGAGGACTTCAGCGCTGTCGCTTCCTATCAGGTTCGCCAGTTGGGTGCCGGTATTGACATACTGTCCCAGATCAACATTACGTTCCTGCACCACTCCGTTGAAAGGAGCCTTGATCAAAGTAAAATCCAGGTTCGCATTGTTGAGGGGGTCGAGTGTCATCAGCAATTCTCCTGTCTGAAAATAACTGCCTTCCTCGAGTAACGGGCTGATCCAGTTCACCACCCCATTTACCTGTGCGGTGACGACCACCCTTTGTGCGGCACGGACACTCCCGTGGGTTTCCAGCACAATTCTCGGATTGGAACGAACTGCCTGGGTCACCTCGACGAGAGTTCCTTTAAATCGACCCTGCCTTTTACGTGCTTCTGGCTTGTTCGCCATAAAATAGGTCACCAGCCCTGCACCTAAGCCCAGAATCACCAACGGCATCCAGAACTGGGGATTGAAAATTTTCTTCAGCATAAGGCTACCTGACTCAATCTTTCGATTGGAGGTTCATCGGTATTTCCAGGAAGAACGTGCTGCCCGAGCCTTCTTCGCTTTCCACCCGGAGACTTCCATCATGGGCCTCGATGATGGTCCTGCAGAGATTCAACCCCAGACCATAATGGTTCGAATCGCGAAACCGGGATTTATCAATTTGGTAAAAGGGCTCAAAAATCATGTTCTGCTCTTCGGTTGCTATTCCGACTCCATAATCACGAACACTGAGAACCGCCTGGTCTTCTCTCCGGGAAATACTCACTTCGATAGGATTGGAAGCATCATCACTGAAACGCCGGGCATTGTTCAACAGGTTTTCCAGGACAATCCGTAATTGCTCAGGATCGGCCATTAATTCCAAACTTTCTGGAGATTCCTTGAGAACGATTTCAGGCTTTCCTTCGGAATAATGTTCCAAGACGTTTTTGACCATTTTCACGACATCCAACTGGTGGATATTCAGCCTGCCGTTTTGACTCTCCAGGCGGGATGTTTCGAGGATTTCAGTGACCATGCTTTCCAGCATCAGCAGGTCCTCTTCCAGGTTTTTCCTCAGTGAATCCCCTGGCATCATTTCCAAAGCGACCTTCATACGGGTGATCGGCGAACGCAGTTCATGGCTGACATCAAGCAGAAGTTGTTTACGTGCGGATAGCATGGTCGAAATACGTTCTGCCATCCGGTTGAACCCTCGTGCAAGCCGTCCGAGTTCGTCATGCCTGTCACTCCGCACACGATGCTCAAGCTGCCCCTGGGCGAGGGCCTCGACTCCTCCTGAAAGCCAGTGGACCGGTTGAAGCACCCATCTCAGCGCCAGATACGTCAGGAAAATCAGGAACAAAATTGCAACCGCCAGGATAATTCCCAGCATCCATCCGGTTTCGCTGATTTTTTCTCTCTGGTAAAAAATATAGAGGACCTGATCTCCGTTTTTAACCCGGAAAACTCTATCTTTTATAAAAGGATTTCGACCGAAATCTATACTTCTATTCGTCTTCAATTTACGAAATTCATACTGCTCCAAAGATGGAAGGGTTCCTGATGTTTTCCATGAAGTCTCCGGGCTTTGGTAATGGATATTGATAAAAAGTTTTTTGCTGAGTTTTTCTGCCTGAACCCGGTTCGGCGGCGAACCGAGGTCTTTCACCAGATAACTGACATACTGGTTCATGTTTCTTCGAAAAACATTTCGTCCCTGTTCAATATGCATGAGCCAACTGACGAAAGTCACGGTTGAAACAATCAGGATCCCCGACACGAACATGATTAACAGCAGTTTGCTAAACAGGGACCCGAAAGGCCTTCTCAGCCATTCAACTTTCAAAATCCTCCTTGCCGATGAACATATACCCCGAGCCCCAGATGGTTTTAATGAAACGGGGATGCTTGGAATCATCTTTCAGTTTTTGACGCAGGCGGCTCATGTTGATGTCTACGGTCCGTGAGTACGCATCCCATTCGACACCATGCAGTGCTTCCATGATCCGATCCCGGTCGAGGACTTTTCCGCCGTGCCGTGTCAATAACGCCAGGCATTCAAATTCAAGGGTCGTCAAATCCAGTAATTCACCATCGAGTTCCACCCGTTGACGTGGATAATTTACTCTCAAACCTGAAAAAAGCCTTTCCTCTTTTTCATCATTGCCGTTTCCGGCCCTGCGTAAGACGGACTGAATCCGGGCAACCAGTTCTCTTGGCTCAAAAGGTTTCGGAAGATAGTCATCGGCGCCGATTTCGAGTCCGACGATTCGGTCGGTGGTTTCACCGCGTGCGGTGAGCATGATGATCGGGATATTCGAATCCTTCCGGATCGTCCGGCATACTTCCAGGCCGTCCATTTCAGGAAGCATGATGTCCAGGATCACCAGATCCGGTTTCTCCCTTTCCAGGAATTTAAGCCCCTCACTGGGTTTGATTGCGGTCAGAACCTGAAAACCCATTCCGCCCAGATAATCGGTCAGCAGCCTGTTCAGCTTTGAGTCATCATCGATGACAAGGAGTTTTTGAGATGTGCCTTCCATTTTCCGTCTGGGTTTTCCTGATCCCAGTCAATGGTCCGTATTCGAACCAATTTCCTGAGAGGATTCATTGATCACTTTCGATTCCCAGGACTCATGGAACAAAGGATTGACTCCCCTTACATTAATCCCATATTGATAAGTCAATTGCCCTCCGGTTCCACCCAGCAGCATGATCCAGATGAGTCCTGCCCCAGCCGGAACCAGATAGGATTTCCGCAAACCAAAATCCCTGTTTCGGCGCCGGGTCCAATAACGAATTCCCACCAGAACGAAAACAAAAAGGGTTCCCAGGATTCCAAAATTCTGGTGAGTCCCTATCACCTCATGAAGTTCGGTTTCTTCATAGGGAAAATGGGAAATGACTCCTGAAACTGAAGCAGGGATGCATGACAACCCTCCTACCCATAATAGCAGCCAACTTGCCTCATTCCACCTGGAAACCCGCATAGACAGGAAACTCAAAACAAAACTGAATCCCAGGAATGCAATGGGGAAATGGATCAGGATGGGATGAAGATCCTGGGGGATGTTCTTGATGAAATCCAGCATCATATCATTATTCCCCCTCTCAGTACCAATGATGCCAACGGCGTTGACGGCGTTTTTCCCTCCTGTCTTTGCGGCGTTCCATCTTTTCCACGATTTCAGCCCGCTGTTCCTCGGTGAGAATTGCATGAACCGAAGCAATGGTTTCTGCGGCTAAAGGGATTCGTTGATGGATGGCATCCCAACCCGAACGCAAATTCGATTCGAGACGGGTGGTATCGGCAGACTCGTTGTTGAGTTGTAAAATCACTTCATCAAAAATCGAGAGTCTCACCTGCTGAATTTCTTCCCGTTCGATCAATAGCTTTTCAGTCAACGGCAGCATTTCCGTCTCCTGTTCCGGGGTCAGATCAAGTCGATCGGCAATTTTTCCGTTGATCTCTTCGGCGGTAGGTTCTTCATCCGAAAATCTCCAAAAACCTCTCCGGCCTTGGGTGATCCTTTCTCTCCGATTTTCCAGTTTCTCGGAAAGCTCATTTCTTTTTTCTTCACTCAACACGGCATGATACTCGGAAAAGGCATTGACTGCTTTAGGAATCATGGGCTCCATCTGATTCCAGCTCGTATAAAGCATGTTTTGTAATTCCTCCTGATCAACCGATTCATTTTTGAGCTGAACCAGGATCTGGTCGTATAAGCTTGTGCGGAGTGTTCGGAAGGTTTCACGTTCCGCCCAAATTTGCGCCGTTACCGGCTGCACACGGGCGGCCTGCTCCTCGGTTAAAT
This sequence comes from SAR324 cluster bacterium lautmerah10, assembly GCA_001469005.2. Classification (GTDB taxonomy): domain Bacteria; phylum SAR324; class SAR324; order SAR324; family NAC60-12; genus UBA1014. The sequence continues at coordinate 1,148 of LNZD02000129.1, read as the reverse complement.
CGAGTCTTTCTGCAATGACGGCATTCACCTCTTCTGAGGATGGGTCGTCTTTAGCACACCCTGTCAAAAGGATTCCAAATCCGATGAACATTGCTGCTGATATTTTCCAGAATAGTTTTGATAACATATTTGATCTCCAAAAAAAGTTTTGATTGATGTTGATCAAGATAGTCGATTTCTGCCGGAAGTGGATTTCAGAGCGGTAACACTGAGTAACAATATGTATCAATCCTCAGGAACAAATGGATCCTCCTTCTCCTTCTGGAAAAATAAGGTGGAATATTCATTCAGGTTTCTGCCTCCAGGATCCATGATTAGAACTTCAGATTGATTCGGTGAACTGATAATTTGTCATCCATAGTAAAGCTTGATCATCATCCTTTCATTCCTCCAAACCAAGTGATTCAAAACATTTTTAAAAAAACGCTGGAACGTAAAGCATGCTTTTCAGCCGGTATCGAAGTGAACCGCCCCTTGGATATTTTACCAGGAGCCGAAGAGATCCGGGTATTGTTGCTGGGAGACTGGGGTTCTGGTTCGATCGAGCAGAAAAATATTGCCGAAAAAAGTGCAATCACCTGCGATCAACTGGGCTGTGATCTGGTCTTGATGATGGGGGACAATTTCATCCAGCATGGAGTCGAAAATCTTGACGATCCTCAGTTTCAGGAAAAATTTGAGAAGGTCTATACCCAGAAAGTTCCTTTCTATCCCGTCCTGGGAAATCATGACCTGCAGGGGAACTGGCGGGCACAAGTGGAATACACCAACCACAGTGACCGCTGGACGATGCCTGACAGCAGCTATGATTTCCTGGGAGGCCCGGTCCAGTTCATGGGCATCAACACTTCCTGCACGGTCTGCTCCCTCTGGAAACTACTGAGACCCAGAACCACCCCGTGGAGGGTGGTCTTCGGCCATCGGCCGATTCAATCCCAGGGCAGACACCGCGGAATGAACTGGCTGGAAAAAAAGTTTCTGCGCTCTTCCTCCGCCCAGCTTTATTGCTGTGGACACAATCATATTCTAGAACACTACAACATGGGAACCATGGACCAGATCACTTCGGGAGGAGGAGGAAGCCCGCTGGAAAATGAAAAAGTTAAAAGCAGTCTAGAAGCCGAATTCCTCCATCCCAACCATGGGTA
>LNZD02000128.1 GCA_001469005.2 SAR324 cluster bacterium lautmerah10 | reverse complement strand
GCATTACAGTGACCATGTCTTCCAGGTCAAGGATCGGGTCGAAGAGCAGAGAAACACTGCGGAAGCAAAAGAGGATGTTGGCTTAGAAGACGATGCATCTGAAAATGTTTCGGTCAAATCGGAATCGATCGAGGAAAAACCTGATGATGCCGAATCCGGAGAAGAAACCTCTCTCAAGGAAGAGACGCCTTCACCCACGCTTGAGGAAAATGATGGGAACCCTGAACCTGTTTCAGAGAACACAGAAAGCAGGGAGCAGGAAAAACTGAAAGCTTCCGGGGACTGATGAGGCATCGGAGAATGGAACCCGGGGTGACGCTCTTTCCTTTTCTCAGTGTCCTCCTGAGTACGATGGGGGTGCTGGCGTTTCTGTCCATCAGCTTTCTCCTCATCACTCCTGAATTGACGGAGTTCCAGGACCGCAAGCAGATCGAGTTCCAGTGGGTGGGTGCTCCGGGTTATGTGGAGCCGATCTTCATCCGCTGTTTTGAAGATCGGATCGAGTATTTTGACCTTTTCAAAAATACCAACCGCAGTGTCGAACTCGATTCCCTGATTCAACAGGTCAAGGGTGGCGAGTCAGAATTGATCCGTTATCTTTTCAGTGTCCTGCATCTCAATAAACGCATCAAAAAGCAGTTCGGAAAAACCGAATACTATCCGTTGTTACTGGTTTATCCGGAGGGTGTCTTGGCATCCGAAATGCTGCTCGAAATCATCAACCAGATCGAAGAGTTGAATGTCGGGCTGGAACCGATGCTGAGTCACTGGGATATCCCTTATCAGTAGAAAAGGCGCAGATGCCCCTGGGTCATTTCCTACTCATCTTTCCTTGAATCCGATGCAGCGAATCTTCCCGGTTTTCCTGATGCTTTTGCTGGTCCTTTCCTTTTCGGGATGCATAACCCAAAGCCCGGAAAGCATCCTTGAGGAGCGTCGCTTGAGGACGGCGGTCCGCATTCACCCAGAACACGAAATGGGGTATTTGCGCCTGGCTCAGTTTCTGGAAAACCAGCGTCGTTATGCAGAAACCCTCTATGTTCTCAAACAGGGGCAGCAAAGGGTGCCGGACAGCCTTTTGATGGTCAGGCTCGAGGGATCTCTCTACCAGAGTCAGGATGACAAGGAAAAGGTCGAGACTTTCTATGAAAATATCTTCCTGCAGTATCCTGAAGAAACCGTCTTTCTGCTGGACCGAGCACGCTGGCATTGGAGCAAAGCCCGTCCAAACAAAGCACTTCAGGATCTGGAGACGCTATTCAAACTTGACCCGGAAAATTTCGAAGCCCATTACCTGGCAGGATTGATCCGGATCGGAATCGGTGAAGATGAAAAAGCCCTGGAAAATCTGATCAAGGCCGGAAGTCTCCAGGACGGCCATGCAGAAATCTGGTCTCATATTGCCAACCTCTGGAACCGTCTTGGAGAACCGGAAAAAGCGCTGGCTGCCATCCGCAAGGCACTGGAACTCGCTCCGGAATCCTATCCCTACCTCCAGCAATACGTGAACTACTTGGAAGCCCGACTGGACACTCACCAATCCGAGACCATTGCCGAACTTCGTGTAACCCTGAAGCAGTTGATGTGGCTGGAATCGGAAGATAGCTGGGTGCTGGCCCATTCCGGTTACCTTTCATGGCAGGAGGGTGAACTGGAGCAGGCTGAAGCCCAACTGACCCGGGCCCTGGAACTTCAGCCGGACTATCCCTGGGCCCGTTTCAGGCTGGGATCGGTCTACATGTCCCGCAAGCAATGGCAGTCCGCCATCGAAAGTTTCGAGGCAGGCTTGGAACTCCAGCCCGACCATCCGTGGGCCCTTCAACAACTGGCCTTTGCCTTTGAGATGAAGGGTGAAACGGAAAAAGCCATCCTCCGTTATGAAGCCTTACTGAAACAGACTCCGGATAACGTGCCGATGCTGCTTCGGTTGCTCAATCTCTACTGGCAGGAATTCCGCTTCGACCGGATCGAGCATATCCTTGTCAGCACCCAAAAAAAGATTCCGGACAATCTGGAACTGGCCAACCTGCTGCTCAAATATCGGCTCTCCCGAGGCCAGCTTGAGGAAGCCCTTTCCCTGCTGAAATCCCTCAAACTGCATCACTCCAACAGCGTCATTCTTTTGCGGATCGGGCAGATGGAACAGCAGCGCGGAGATCTGGAGGAGGCCCGTCTCTGGTTCAACAAAACCCTGGAAGTCGATTCCGGAAACCTCGATGCCCGGATCCGCCTGATCCAACTCGATCTGAAACAGAAAGACTTTGAGTCCGCGGAACAAAAACTCGAAAACCTGCTCCATAAAAAACCGGACCTCGAATGGGCTCTGGCCCAGTCCGCAGGGCTCAAACTGAAAGATGGGAGATTAACCGAATGCAGGGAACAACTCGAGCAGGCTCTCCGCTTCCACCCGGGTTCGGTTTCCCTGCTCAAAATCCAGGGATTACTGCTGGAGAAGGAGGAGCAATGGCAAGAAGCCCTGCATACCTTTCAGAAAATTGAAAGCCTTGATGCAGACAATTCGCTGATTCAAACCCATCTCGGTATGGTCCGCCATCTCCTGAATCAGGACGATGCGGCCCGGAAACATTTGGAAAAGGCCCTGCTTGCCTCGGAAAATAACTTATGGGCCTTTCTGCTCAGGATTCAGCTGGAAAACGTACCGAATAAAAAACGCTGGTTGGGCAATGATCGGCAAGAAGTAGAACCCATTCTCGAGGAACTGCTCTACCGTCGTTTTGAACAGGGATGGGAAAAAATCAAAGCGTCTCGCTTGGATCCCCTGAGCCGCAACGCCCTCAAGAATCTTTATTTTCTGCTTCAGGATTCCGGTGAACAACTGACGCTCGATCCTGAAGATGTGGCTTCCCCTGCCGTCAGCCCCTGGATCCGTTACCTCTGGGGGCATCTCCATGAGCGTCAAGGAAATACCGGAAAAGCCCTGGAACACTACCTTTCCGTGCTTCAAGACCTTCCCCGGGATCCTTGGGTCCATCTCAGGACAGGCATCCTGCAGGAACAGCAGGGAGAGCAGGAGCAGGCTTTGTTTCATTACAAAATCGCATCCGAAGCCTATCCCGATTCATTCCGTATTCTGTTCCGCAGATCGATAGTCACCATGAATCTTCTCCAGGAGGAGGAGTCCATTCGCATCCATCAAAAAATGATCGAACTCCGTCCGGAACACGCCCTGAGTCTCAATAATCTCGCCTGGATGTACTTAACTGCGAAGGACCGAAGCCTGCGTCAACCGGAAAAAGCCTTGGAGTTGGCACTGAAATCGGTGGAGTTGGAGGCGACCATCGATCATATTGATACCCTCGCCGAGGCCTATTTCCAGACAGGTCAGACCGGGAAGGCGATCGAGACCCTGAGAAAAGGAATCCGTGAGGCATCCTATCCCAAATCCCGGGAACGCTATCTGGAAGGGCAATACCGGCGGTTTCGAAAAGGAGATACCTCGGTCAGTCCCCCTCCGGTGAGTTGAACGATCATGGCGGGACGTTAAAGGTGTTTAAAAAAATTCAGGCAATCAGGAGGAGAACCTCACTTGACATTGGAGTGGCACGGTCTTTCCGGCAGAAATTATCAGCTTGCATCAATTATGAATATTTCTTATAAAATTGGGTTTACTTTTGAAGATACAACTACTTGATCTTTCACCAGGCTTTTAAAACAAAGAGGTTTTGATGTTACAAGGAATGATGGCCCGTAAAATCGGTATGACCCAGATCTTTGAAGACGACGGAAGGGTCATCCCAGTGACTGTTTTGGAAGCCGGACCGGTGACGGTGGTGCAGAAAAAAACGATGGAGAAGGATGGGTGCGACCAGGTCCAGGTCGGTTATGAAGCCATTGAAGAACGGAAAGTCAACCGTCCGATGAAAGGTCATTTCCGTGAACAGGCGCCGACACGCTTCCTCCGAGAGTTCAAAGTCGAAGACATCAGCCAGGTCGAGGTCGGCCAGAGTTACGGTGTGGAACTTTTCAGCGAAGGAGAAATGGTCAAGGTCTCCGGGACCTCAAAAGGCAAAGGTTTTACCGGGGTCATGAAACGCCACGGATTTGGTGGTCAGCCTGCATCCCATGGACACCGCGGGCATCGCGGAACCGGGAGTATCGGGCAATGTGCCACCCCGAGCCGCGTTTTTAAAGGTAAGAAAATGCACGGCCAACACGGTAACAAGAAAGTCACTACCAAGGGACTTCAGATCGTTAAAATCCTCTCCGAGCAAAAACTTGTCCTCATCAAGGGCGCGGTTCCCGGCGCCAACGGCGGACTCGTTACCCTTCACAAAAACGCCCGTTAAATCAATTTAAATTTACCTCTGCTTCAGGTGAACTAACCGTTCACCAGTTTATATTTGGAGCAGTTAGTTCTCCTTCCTGCTTAAACCAATTTCATCGATTATTTTGAAGTTCGGTTCATTGGAATCGGATTATCCCTGAGAGGAAATTTCTCCAAACGATATGTCCATCTTGATACAAAACCAAGCAAGGCTTTGTGGAGTGAATGAATGGTTATCCTTGCCAGATTTTATGCTTACTTATTGTCGATAAGACTTCTTGACTCTCAAGATCCACTCCGGCTTCTTTTCTCATATTGATGACGTCTGGTTCACTTAACATTTTCATTGCCATGTCAGGGTCGTTTGCCTCACCTAAATCATATACAACCGTTTCGTCATCATGGGTTGATGCGAACAGCAACTTATAACCATATTTGTCCATGTATGGCTGTAAATCGTCAATAAGCTGTAACCATCGGTCAAAACCTTTGCTGATTTTAAAAGTTGTTCAAACTTACAAAAGTGATTTTTTGATTACTGTTGATGGAAAATGGATTCTTGTCAGATTCTTGATCCAAGGACAAGGTGCTATACGAGTGGTTTCAGCTTAAACTAAGGAAATAAATCTTACCCACATCCAAACCATCGTAGCTGTAGACGGGATCCACAAAAGAGATCTTATCGGGAAACCTCCTTTGATGATTAATTGGTTGAAGAAAATATGATATATGGAATGAGCTACTCTAAAATAAAAAAACCAGTATGCCAAAGTAATAAAATAAGCATCTACTTTTCCCGTAACAAAAATAGAGATGCAAACAATGTAGAACAGAATCGGGAATTCAAGTAAATTTGCCAAATTCCTCTGCGAGTTTTTAAGCAGTCTACTTCCTTCATCAAAAGGGGGGTGTCTATGTGCTTCACCATCTACGGTTTTATTCACATAGATTTCTTTAAGTCTTACTGTAATGGAAAATAATAAAACGGTTACAGTGAGTAGCATCAAATAATACATGGGTAAAAAGATTTCAGATTCCATGAAATAACCTTTGAAAGGGTTTGAAGGGATGCCTATTCTTGGCAGATTCTGGATCTAAGGTCAATGGCCTCAAGCAGCCGTTTCACCATAGGAGGGTTTACTATCAACTACTGCAAGTTCTACCAGATGTTGGAAGGGATAAACTGGAGAAATGGAATGGAGGGGGTTGCAGATGGTTTCTTCCTAGTAGTTCTGCGTGGCTTAAATTGATTGGCCGCAGGATGGAACTGGAAAATCCATTCGCATCAGTGTTGGAT
>LNZD02000127.1 GCA_001469005.2 SAR324 cluster bacterium lautmerah10 | reverse complement strand
CCCCAGTCTTTCCAGGATTGATTGAACGCTTTCTGATCCTCCATAGTTCTGGAATCGGGACAAGTATCCATGAAAAGGGTCCCGCCTGAATGAATAAAGTCCCTCCAGCGGAAACGGGATTCCAAATTCATTTCCGGAGCCATAGAACACATCTCAAGATGAAAGAAGGGATATTGGGTTAAGGGGGTTGTCTCAAAGGGGAGATGACGCTGAAGAGGATGGAGGATCAGCGTTGTTCGGCCCTCCACAGCCATGCGTATACGTTGGATTGACTGATGGGGAGGAAGGTTTTGTTCAAGTCTCAGAGTAATCCACTCGATTCGGTCATTTTCGCTGATGGATTGTTTTAGTTGCTTAATGCTGACTGGTGGAGCCTTCGGAACCGTTGGGATTTGCTGGGCATAGACAGGAAAAATAACAAGGACAAACCAGAACCAGAATAAAATAAGACAGGAAAACCCTGGTTTCATACCAAGGATTCGATACGGTCGAGCAATGCGGATGCTATCTGTTTTTTCCCAACAACTTTTTCAGGATTTGATCCGGAAGTTAAAATCCATGCCACCTGTTCTCCGGAGTCAAGAAACTCATTGCCCCGGTTGGCAACAAGAAGCCTATGGGAGCCTGATTCCATCCGTTCCCTGGCAATTTCCATCAATTCTTCATGATCGACTCCTTCCTCATACTTGAAGGGGACCTGGTTTAATTGGGGAAAGCGTTCTTTGACTTCTTGAATGACTTTAGAAGTCGGCACCAGTTTCAATATTTTTTCCTGATCCAGGCTTTGCCATTTGCCTTCATAAACTTCTTCAGGTTCGTAGTCGGCAACCGCCGCAGTGAAGATCCCCCATTCTGCTTGATGTTCCTCAATTGTATCCAGGAGGGATTTACGGTATTGGTGAAAATCCGCAATCTCCAGGCTATCAAGGTAAGAGGGTGGCTGCAGGCTTCCACGACCTAGGATCAATTTCACTTCTGCACCTCGAAACCAAGCTTCCCTTGAAATTTCGATGGAAAGTCCTCCGCTGAATTTTGTGGTGATTCTTCGGATCCGGTCAAGGGGCACCGGGGTTGGTCCTCCGGTGATCAACATCCTGCACCCTTTCAGCGGAGATTGAGTGAGGGAGCGAATGACTTCCGCAACCATGATTTCTGCTGAAGCAAGGTTGTTCTTCCCATGGGACTGCCGGGGAGGAATGATGAACACTCCCATATCATGGAGACGTTTCAGATTTTCCTTGAGCAGACTGTTATGCATGCTGCCATGCATGGCCGGAGCAATCAAAACAGGCGTCCCTTCTCTTTCGCAACGCCCCAGTGCGGAAGCCAGGGTTGAAGTTACGACCGAATCTGCCAGCCCCATTGCGGTTTTGTTGATCACGCTGTAGGAAGCGGGTGCTACCAGAAATGCATCTAACGGCTTTTGATCGAAGAGGTGTTCGGCATCTGGGCTGAAATGATCAATGACCGGGTTGAGGGAACACCATTCCAGGGCATCCTTCGACACATATCGCAAACCCTCCCGAGTGGCATAAACCTGGACTTCCGCACCTTCTCTTCTTAAATCCCTGACCAGGTCCGGGCAACGATAAGCGGCGATGCTGCCAGTGATCATCAGTCCAATCCGCTTTCCCTCCAGATGGTTTCCATGCTTGAGGACTTCCCTATCCTGAAGGGAAGAGGCTTGAGGGGGTTCAAAGTTCCAAGCCATGATTATTCGTTTTGATGAAGTAAGAAATTGAGAAGGATTAGAAAATCAGAAAGGACACGGTTATAGAGCGTTTGCTGCCAGTTCCGCCAATTGCGAACGTTCTCCATGAACTAAATTGATATGCGCTGCAAGTGGGTGATTTTTGAAACGATTCACCAGATTACTTAAGCCGTTGGATTTTTCATTCACATAGGGATTGTCTATCTGATGCGGGTCTCCTGTCAATACGATCTTGGTTCCTTCTCCGGCCCGGGTGATGATCGTTTTCATTTCATGAGGAGTCAGATTTTGGGATTCATCCACGAGCAGGTACTGATTGGGAATGCTCCTACCCCGGATGTAGGTCAGGGGTTCCACCACCAAAAGTCCCCGTTCGATCAATTCCTGGTGTCCGCTGGCCGAATGGCCTCTTCCGGTTTTTGGATTGCCGATAAGGAGTTCCAGGTTATCAAAAATCGGCTGCATCCACGGTGCGAGTTTTTCCTGCGCGTCTCCGGGAAGATAGCCCAAATCCCGTCCCATTGGGAAAATAGGCCTGGAGACCAACATCCTGGTATAGAGATTTTGAGTCAGCATCAACTGCAGTCCTGCAGCCAGGGCGAGGAGGGTTTTCCCGGTTCCTGATTTTCCTGAGAGGGAAACCACATGGATCTCTGGATCCAGGAGGTATTCCATTGCCAGTCTCTGTTCCGGATTTCTCGGTTTGACTCCCCAAACATTGTCCAGTCTTTCAAGTATCTGAAAGTGCTTGTCTTCTTCACGGTAAATCGCCAACAGATCCTCGTTTACTCCCGACCCGTTGATCAGATGCAGCCCCTCATTCGGAAGAAACTCATCCAAATCAACTACTTCTTGATTCAATTCGGTTAAGTCGATGGACTCCTGGAGCAGTAATTGATGGATCAAATTTTTTTCAACTTGGATGGTTTTCACCCCATCATAAAATCCATTGCTGCCCGAGGAATTCAAGTATCGCATCACAGGAACTTCCAGGGCATTCGCCTTAACCCTCAGGTTGGTATCCTGGGTGACCAGGGTGACCGGAAGTTCACGTTGCACCAGTTCCCATGCGACCGCTAAAACCCGGTTGGAAGCCCGATTGATGTCCAACTGCGCGGGAAGGTCCTCCTGGGCCGGCACCTGGAGTTCCACCCGTAATTTTCCACCCTGCTGAAGTTGAATCCCCTGAGCCAGACTCCCGAGTTCTCGTAATTCATCGAGTCTCTGCGAAACCAACCGGGCACTCCCTCCCCTGTCACTCAACTCTGCCTTGAAGCGATCCAGTTCTTCGATCACATTGATTGGAATCACGATTTCCGCATCGGAAAATGCTTCCAAGGCTTCCGGCGCAAAAATCAGCACATTGGTGTCAAGGACGAAAACTTCCTGTCCTCTCATGTTTGGATATACAAAAACAGGATTCTGTTCAAAAGGCAGGAGGGATAAAGTGGGCTTGAAAGTTAGTTGACGAGTGCATCATCATACTTCACGATTCGATTTTAGGACGAATATCCTACAAATCATATCCAAACGTTATTTAGAGTCAAGGTTACGGTATCGTTTTCTTACAGGAACATCACAATCTGAATCAATAGCTTAGAAATGGAATTTCAAATGACTTCGGGACTGCAACCCGAATTGCTCAATGAAAAACAGAAACGCTGGCTGGCTACCGCCATTTGTGGAGCGGTAACGGCTGATGGGAGCATTGCCCCGGAAGAGGTCGAGTATTTGGAAAGAGCGCTTGGTTTCCTGCGTTCACAGACTGAAGTCAACACCATGCTTCAGGCGGTGAAAGATCAGAAACTTCCTCCCCTGGAAAGGATTCCCGAAGCAACCAGGGAAATGGAAATTCAGATTTTTATTGAACTGGCTCTCGTGATCAGTGTTGATAATGTGCTCGGCACACGGGAAATCGACTACCTTCTCAAAACCGGGAAGAAACTTGGTTTTGGTAGAGAGTTTGTACGAGTGGTGATTCGGTGGGCCAGTGAAGGTATTGTCTGGAAACGCAAGATGCTCCACCTGATAGAAATGGGTCGTGATTTGGAAGGTGAATACGATTGATGCTTAGTTTCTAAGATTCATGCTGCCGCTTTGATTTTCCACCCCATCACCGCCTGTTGCCCTTTTCCGGTTTCGATTCGGGATCCCAATTTCATCAGGATAGACAGTAGTCCGAATACAATTCGGTTGAAAAAGACAAAGTGTCTTGATCCCCTGATTTCCCGGATTTCCATTCCCTTTTTAAACATCGCATTCAACTTTTCCCGAAAAGAAATATCACTGAAATCGAAAACCGGTTTTCGGTAGACGTCCGAAAGAAGTTCGGCAAATTCCGTTAACAACTCCTTAATCATTTTTTCAGTGGCTTCTTCAGCATCAGAATTTTTCAGAAATTCCATCTTCACCAGTTCATCCGTGAAACCTGAATGGTTTCCTGAGAGGTAATTCTGTACAAGACGGATACAGCCATCGAGAAAATCTTCAGGAAAGGTTTTGACGCATCCAAAATCAATCACACCAACTCGGCCATCCGGCAAAAAGAGAAAGTTTCCCGGGTGAATGTCTGCATGGAAAGTGTGTACATTCTGTTCAATATGGAGGTGAAAAAAATCCCATAGGACTTGACCGAAACTATCCCTTCTTGACTGATCCGGGTTTTCTTTCAGAAGTTCATCCAGATGCGTTCCCTCAAGCAGACTCATACTTAAAACTTTGGAATTCGAATATTCTTTAAAGTATTTTGGGAATACAATCCAAGGGGAATGAAATGTTTTGGAGAAATGAACAAGGTTCTCACCTTCGCGCAAGTAATCCGTTTCTTCGATCAGACGGAGTTTCATTTCATCTAAATGCTCGTTCAGATCAAATTTCCTGAGGAAACTGGCTGCAATGGTTTTCAGCAGAGACAGATCACTTTCAATGCTTTTTTGAACATTCGGGTACTGAATTTTTACTGCGAGAGCTCTTCCTTGTTTGTCTTCAGCCCTGTGGACTTGACCGATGGTTGCCGCGGCAAATGCTTCATATTCAAATCTCTTGAAAAATTCTTCTGGTTCAGAACCGACAGCACTTTTGAATTGAGTTCTGACTAAAGAACGATTCATTGCCGGCACACGATATTGGGCGGCATTCATCACTTCTGAAAACTCCTCCGGAAGAACACCAGTGTCCATACTCAGTCCCTGAGCCATTTTCAGCGCGGCTCCCCGCAACTGACTAAGTTCTTTGATCAACGATAGAGCGTTCTTGCGGTTCAGGGTTTCCTTATCCTGGTGCAGGCTTTTAATCGGCAGGGCATTGCCTACATGATGGCGAATATAATTTCCACCTGTTTTCACACCTGCTCTAGCGATGATGCCAGAACGTTTCCATGGACTTCCGGGCAAATTGTTCATGAGTATCTTTGCATCAGGGCTCTGGCCAAAATATTCAAACCTTGGGGTTTGAAGCGGATTAAATCCTGATCCCACAGGGTTCTTCCCAGATCAATCCCTTTACTAAAAATCTGACTGCCTAAAACTTCTGAAGCGAATGAAATCAATTTGTCAGTCAATTCCATCGTCTGTTCTGCTTCATCGCTTTCATCCTGCAGCCAAAAACGAAACAGATAAAAAAGCTCTTTCACTATGAATTGAGAAAGATAAGGACCTTGAAGCAATGAGGCGTCTCCGTGGGATTGGGAAAGTAGAAGGTCAATCCGATCCTCTAACATCTGCTGAAATTTTGATTTCGCCGATGCCTTGGCGATCAAATCCTTGAAGGTATCTTCAACAAATTCTTTTTCACGTTGGAAGAGTTCAAAGTGGGTATAAACCATATGACTCAATTTTTCTTCCAAAGTGAAATCCTGATAATCCTCCATTTCATCCGTCTGCTTCAAATATTGTTCAAAACAATCCTGATAAAAAAATCGGAGAACCGCATTTTTTGTAGGAAAATTCTGATATATCTGAGAACGAGGGATTTCAAGCTGGTTCGCAACGGCAGAGAGACTGAAACGAGATGGATTGTCGAGGTACATTCCAACTGCAGCATCGCAGATTTGTTTTTTGGTCATTTTTTTTGCTGACATTTAATTCCTTTCTGGTCCATAGTACGATTTTACTTTCACTGCGGATTTTGAAAGCAGGTCCCAAGTTTTAGAATTTCTTGACGATCCATTTAAATTTTTGAAATAACATGGTTCCTGCATTGTAGGCTGAGGAGATCTCATGTTAAACTCCGAATTGAAATCTGGAATCCAAAATAAACCCATGAAAGGAAAAAATGCCTGAACAAAAATACGAAATGAAGGAACGTCAACGTGCCTCCAGATACCAGATCATTCGCGAAGAAAGTTCAGCCATCGAAATAGCCGTGCTTTACTGGGAAATGGACAATGATCGTCAAAATGGACACGCGGTCGTAAAATCCAACCGCAGGGCAGTCGATGAAGAACACATCCTTGCAGGAAAAGCCGCCCTGGAATGGGACAACGACCAGGAAGTCATCAGCAGTCACCAACCGGAAATCTTCCGTTTCGGTGGGGTGCTTGTCATCAAATACAATCAAATTGAATGGAAAGACAAACGCGGCCAGTAAGCTGTTGAGCAACGGTACGATTCTACACTTCTGATGGATAAACTGTATTACCCGGAAGATTATGAAACAGGTGTCGTTGTGGAACTTTACGGGCTCTTACGGGAAGATTTCAGCGGCGGCAGGATGCGTGAGGCACGTGCAGAAATTAAAGCAGAATTTCCTTCAGGAAATGAGGACTGGAAAGTCAATGCCGGAACATTTCTCGATCTGACCCATGTCCGCTGTGAAGTTCATTGGCTACAGGGAAAACCTCAGACCCAAAGTTTGGGATCTTTACAGCAACGCCGACTCAAATTGGAGTGGTGGCATGTCCTGCCCGGGGAATGAAATAAGCCTCGAGAAAAAATCCCTGGTCTGATTTTAAATTTAATCCCTCCAAAAAGTTTTTCACCTCCTCGTTCTCTTACACCTTCGCACAGAATGACAGGATTACAGC
>LNZD02000126.1 GCA_001469005.2 SAR324 cluster bacterium lautmerah10 | reverse complement strand
CACAGGCAAGTAGAGGGTCATTGACATGGCGAAGATTGATTTCAAATTGTCCAGGAGCCAGTTCGGCAACTGAAGTGTCTGCGGGAACTCCCATGGATACACAGTTCTCAACAATTTCTTCCAACCATTTCCGGCAAAGCTCCAGGCTTCCGATTGAATAAAGCTGTCCTTCTGATGTTTCTGCATTGAGAGAATCAGGAATTTTGATGGTTTCATCATTTCCCTTTTGGGATTCAATGACAAAAAATTCCAACTCGAACGCAGCTTTCCATTGAAATCCTTGGAGATCGTTTTTTTTCAGGAGATTCTTCAGGACTTCACGGGGATTACCAAAAAAAGGGGAGCCATCTTTTTCTTCCATGGCGAGCATCATCTGTCCGATTCCCGGCTGCCAAGGAATGGGCTTCAGGCTCCCGGGGATGAGACTGCAATGTCGATCAGAATCTCCACTGGAGATCCCCAGACCTGTTTCCTCGATGGTTTCTCCAACCACATCCATGCCAAAGACAGAAGCTGGAAGAAACATTCCATCGTTAGAGATTTTTTTGAATTTTTCCAGAGTGACGCGTTTTCCACGGAAAACACCATTCATGTCCGGAATCAGAACATCGAATGCCTTCACATCCGGATGATGCTTCAAAAAAGAATTGATTTCTTTTTCCGGGGATCCCGACATGAATCCTTGCCTAGACTGATCGAGATGCCTGGATTATTCAGGAGTCACGTAGGCTGATGTGATGCCTCCGTCCACCACGAACTCGGTTCCAGTGACATATGACGATTCTTCGCTGGCAAGGTATAAGGCAGCCTGAGCCATTTCCCGGGCTTCTCCAAATCGGCCCATAGGAATGTGAACCAAACGGCGTTGTTTCTTTTCTTCGGTATCAAGAAATTTCATCAGCAGTTCGGTCCTGAGGGGTCCGGGACAGAGTGCATTGACCCGAATGTTTTCCCGTGCGTGAATCACCGCCAGTTCACGGGTCAGGGCAATCACCCCCCCTTTGCTGGCTGTGTAGGCAATCTGAGGAGTCGCCGCTCCCATCAGCCCGACAAAAGATGCTGTGTTGATGATCGTCCCACCTCCAGCACGCTGCAAAGCAGGTATGCCGAATTTACAGCCAAGAAAAACTCCTTTCAAATTGATCGCCATCGTCAAATCCCAAACATCTTCCTCGGTCACCATGGCATTATCATCCCGGCTGTCCATAATTCCGGCATTATTGAAGATGATGTGCAGTGCTCCGAATTTTTCTTCGGCTTTTCGGATCATCGCTTCAGTTTCCACAGAACTCGAAACATCAGCATGTTGATAAAGTGCTTCTCCTCCAGAATCCCGGATCGCAGCAGCAGTTTGTTCACCTTCACTATCGTTGACATCCACCACCAAAACCTTTGCCCCCTCAGAGGCAAAAAGTTTTGCCGTTTCCATTCCTATACCGCTTGCAGCCCCGGTGATCAGGGCGGTTTTACCTTCTAGTCTATTCACAGGAATCTCCTTGATTTAGTTTTAGTTTAAGCCGCAATTTGAGTTGAGTTGGACATCTCCTGGGATGCCGTTACCAGTTTATCGAAAAGCCGTTGTTGAGACGGGTCTTTTGCAGCAGTCAGTTCTGGATGCCACTGCACGGCGTAGAGCCAGGGATGCTGATGACATTCTACCGCTTCAATGACGCCATCCGGCGCATGTGCCACCACTTTCCATGGATCTGCTACCCGATTCAAGGCCTGGTGATGCCAGGATGAAATTTCCGCTTCAGAGACTTCCATCAATTGGGCAAGTCTTGAGTCGGGATCCAATTTGACCGTGTGAGGCGTTGGGACCCTGGGTGGAGCACGATGAAGCACAGTTTCCCCAAACTGGTCCGGAAGATGGGCAATCAGATCCCCTCCCCAGGCCACGTTGATGATCTGCATCCCCCGACAAATACCCAAGATCGGGCGCCCCGTCTCATAAAACCGATTAAAAATATTGATTTCCGCCTGATCCCGTTCATCATCAATCATGTAGATCGTTTCGTGGGAATCTCCATGATAACTCTCCGGATTCATGTCACCGCCTCCTGTCAAGATCAGCCCTGAAAGCATAGGCAGGATTTCGTCGAGTTCCGTTTCATCCGGAGCGATCAGGAATGGGACCGCGCCCGCTCTTCTGACACTTTCAAGATACTGTGCAGGCAGAGAAAAAGCGTTTTTTTCATCCCTGCCGTAGGTGGTTAAGCCAATTAATGGTTTCTTCATCATCATTAAATTCTTTCAAAATATCTTCGTAATTCCCAGTCGGTAACCGCTGCCTGGAAGGATTCGATTTCTACTTCAAAAAAACGGATGTAGTGCCGGTGAACATCTTCTCCAAAACTTTTCTTGGCAAATTCACTTTCCCGGAAAAGTTCCAGTGCCTGTTCGAGGGAAGTGGGAATGGAAGGAAGGTCTTTGGCTGAGTATACATCTCCCTCAAACATCGGAGGAGGTTCGATTTTGTTGCGTACCCCCTCAAGACCAGAAGCCATAGCCGCAGCATAAGCGAGATAGGGATTGCAGTCTGCACCAGGAATACGACATTCAATCCGCAAACTCGGACCACGACCAACAACCCTGAAACCCGCGGTACGGTTGTCATGGCACCAGGCTAACTTGGTAGGAGCCCAGGACTGAAACTGATAGCGTTTATAGGAATTGATGTTTGACGCATAGAAAACCATCAACTCCGGCATGTAACGAATCCACCCTCCCAAAAACCAGCGAAACACTTCAGAACAAGCAATCGGACCTTCGCTCAGGTTTCCTGGAAAAGCATTCTCCTCCCCATTCCAGAGACTAAGGTGAATATGACAACTGGAACCCGCCTGATCCTGGCGGTATTTGGACATAAAAGTGACACTCATTCCAAGTTGATCCGCAACTTCCTTGAGGCACTGTTTGTAGATCGCATGCCGGTCCGCCATGGTCAGCACTTCCGCGTAACGCACATTCAGTTCATGCTGACCAAGACCCCACTCGCCTTTTGAATTTTCAACAGGTATCCCTGACTGCCTGAGATGCCTGCGTACCGTTCCGTTGAAATTTTCTTCCCGGGCCCCTTGCAACGCGTGATAGTCTTCGATGTACCAGCCAGCAGGTTTGAGCTGTTGGTATCCTGTCTCTGAGGCTTCCTGGTAACTGTTCTGAAAAATGAAATACTCGAGTTCTGATCCGGCCTTTGCAGTAAACCCAAGTTTTTTAGCTTCTTCAATTTGGCTCACGAGCATTGAGCGTGGAGCTGGAGCAATCATCTCATGGCTGCTTTCATGTAGCACATCACAGATCACCATCGCGGTCCGGTCCAACCAGCTTGCCCTTCTCAAAGTTGAAAAATCGGGGACAAGATGAAAATCACCATAACCGCGTTCCCAATTTGCGATTTCATAACCATCAACAGGTTCCATCTCCATATCCACGGTGATCAAATAATCACAGGCATGGGTTCCGTGTCCTGCACCTTCTTCCAGAAAAAATTCAGCGTCGTAACGTTTCCCCATAAAACGTCCGTAGAGATCCGTAAAGACCATCAATACCGTGTCGATTTCTTCACGTTTGACCAGTTCCTCGAGTTCCTCAAGGCTGAGCATCCCTTTAATATTTTGTTTCATTTGATTGCTTCCAATGTTTGATTTCAGCTCAAGAGACTCTCGAAGAACGCTTGAGCCAGGTATCGATTCCCTGGGCGTTGAGGACATAATCGTACTGAAGTAAATCATCGATCTGTTCTAATTCCAACCTGCATTCATGGTTTTCTAATTCTGAAAGCAGGATTTTGCGGATCCCTTTTTCCAACTCGTTCACCCTTGATTCTTCCCTATTTCGTAAGGATTCAGCGAGATCGACAAAAAGATCCAGTCTACGCCTCAAATCATCTGCAAGAGCCTGAAGTTCTGAGACTCTTCCATAGTGAGTCAGATAAGCATTTTGCGGTTTCTGTTCCATGATCCGATTCAGGGTTTGATGCATCAACTGCGGTTCAAATTGGACCGGAGTCGTCGAAGGAAAAATGAAGGGACCATTGCGGTTATCCAGTTCCCGGTAGGAAATACCGAAATTATCTCCTGAAAAGAAATTACCGAAGCGTTCATCAAACACACAATAATGATGTCGGGCGTGTCCCGGACCGTCAAAAAAATAAAACGGTCTTCCCTGAAAATCCAGCCGCATATTATCTTCTGCAATGATTACTCTTTCCTTTGGGATCGGAATAATTTCTCCATACAGGCTCTGCATTTTTTCTTCCCCGTAAACCGCAGTCGTTCCCTGGACCAAACGTGTTGGGTCAATCATGTGGCGGGCTCCCTTAGGGTGAACCACCAGCATCGCATTCGGCAACTCTCGAATCAAAGCTCCTGCTCCTCCCGCGTGGTCCAGATGAACATGGGTTACCATTACATAATCCACGTTTTCCCGGGGAATCCCCTCATTTTCCAAAACCTCCAGAAAATCCCTCACCGAGTGACTCGTACCGGCTTCAACAAAAACCGCATGACCTCTTTCAAGGATTAGGTGACTCGCGGCAAAACCCTGACGGATGTATCCCGCGTCGATGGTTATCACCCCGTTTTCGTGTTTTTGAAAAAAAGGACTCATTGATGGTTTCCCAAACGGCGGGACGAAGGTGCTATATTGAATCGGATCTAAATACAGACGATTCAGTCCTTAAAACTGAATCTGTCTCCAAGGATTATTTTTGAAATAATTCAAAAACTCCAAACCGAAGTAACATGGATTGAAGTTAAGAAGACTGGCAAATCGAGGCCATCGGAGGATGGTAAGAACAGAATTCTTTAAAATAGACGTATCAGAACTCCTCGTCAATCAGGTCCAGTTCTTCAGACAGATTAAGGTCATCATCAAGAAGGTCGACGGGGGTATTGAGGTCATCATCACCAATCGGTTCCAGTTCATTTGCCACTCCCAAAGCAGGCATTGCTGCACCGGTTGCAGAAAGGGTTTCATCACCACCATCATTTTTTGAAAGAGACAGAAGAATACTTTGGGCAATTGCAGACAGGTGAACTGGACGGGTGAGAAAAGAGTCTGCACCACTATTGATCGCCTGGAGCCGATGTTCCAGAGCCAATGGTCCTGACAAGGCAATGATTTGTGTTTCCGGAAACTGATCTTTGGTCTGCTCCAGAGTTTCCAGAGGATCATTTTCATCGGCAAGATCCCACTCCATCAAAATCATATCGATGGTGTCGAGTTTCATCAGACGCCAGAGGTTTTGCTTTTTTGTCACAAATTCAACCACAATCCCAAGACGTTCTTCGAGGTATTGTTTGAGGAGATCGGCTTGTTCCTTTCTGCCGCCTAGAATGATTAGCTGTTTACTCTGGAACTGCATTGGAGTCAAATCGCCTTCACTGAATTCAGGAAGCGGAAGTGCTTCTCCTTTAGATAATGATGCAGATTGTTCGTCAGGAGCATCTGTAATCAAACTCAATTCATCTTCGTCAAGCGGACTCAAGTCTTCCAGTTCCTCATCTTCTATGGATGCTGTAATTTCTTCCAACTCTTCGAATTCCTCTTCTGACACATCGTTTGAAGATGCGGGTTCGGTAATTTGAGATGTCCCAATCGTTCCCTGTTCATCAGGTTTATTCTCATATTCTTCACCTGTAACCCCGACAATGTAATCACGTAATCTTGATTGCTCCTCTTCTGTGATTTCGGTGAACTGAACCGCTGCTTGGTAGTACCATTCGATGGGCCAGCACCAGCGTACTTTTCCTTCCAGCTCAAGGTTATCATCGAAGCGAATGATCACCGATTCACCATCCGACATCGAATGTTCACAATGGAAGCGGCAGCCGTTCAGCGATATATCCAAACCTGTGGCGGCAGGGTCTCGCCAGTCTCCGGTTCTGACATCAATGGTTGCTTCAAATAATACTCTTAAATATTGTCTTCGTTCGGCGGACATGATTTCCCGAGAGGGTTAAACTGGTTGAAGTGATTCTCCCCGTTCAGACAGAGAGTGGGTTGGATGAATCTTTCATCAATATTTTATCATCCATAAGCATTAGCATTAATCAGAAAAGGTGTAAAGTCTTCATGGTGGAGAGTGTTGTGTGACTCGATTCCAAAAAGAATGTTTTTTGTTTTCAAAAAAGGTTTTTTGGAAAAAGAAAACTTCATAGCTCTCAATCAACTTTTTGACGCGCATTACGAATTTCCCATTCTGTTGAAGCAGGGAATGTACCAGTAGTAGTCAGCAATGCCAGGGAAACCCGGTTTTCATGATCCAAAGCGTTCCAGAATTCATCGGCCAAATCCGAGCTTTGAGTCTTGATTGGCATCAACAAAGGATTGCTTTGAAAATGTGGAAGTGGATCTCCGTCTTTCATGTAGGTCGTGATGCAAAAGCCAAAACCCTTTTTCACAATCGGGATTTGGTGGCAGTGAACTTCGGAAAGTTCTGAAGAAAATGAGCTTTTGCAGGCCAAAGCCAATTCGATTTTAAGTTCTGATGCCTCCAAGGTCATCAGACCTGCGATTCTGGGAGTGAAATTAGGAGGATCAGGCTCATGCTTTTCATCATGCATTGCCTCAAGAAAAGTTTTCCCTTTTCGCATTTTGGCCAAAATCCGATCAGTATGATCCCCATTGGTGACCAAAAACCCTTGTTTCGAAGGAAGTACTGCGTTGTAGATGATCAGAGAAGGATCTTCAAGCAATGAACTGTCTGCCGCTTCAGTCTTCAGACCTCCCTCCGGGGTGAGATTAAACAATCGGTTGCGGCTGTTAGAACTGCGGCCCATGATCCAGTAGATCAGGACTGGATTTCCTTTAGGGTCACATCCAATGACAATTCCCCGACCAGGGTAGCTGTTTTCTACCAGATGCTTATGGAAATTCGCTTCTGCCTTTTCAGCAAGCTCATCAATATTCATACATCTCGAACTGCTCATGATGCAGATCAGAACTTGATCTGAAAACGATGGGCATGCCGGATTCATCTTCAAGTTTGGAGATCGATTCGTTCTCGTTGTTCATCAGATGCTGGTGGACATCATCATGAACATAAATCGTCATCGATCCTTTCTGCTCTTTACGGTAACAACGTTGGATCTCCCTGAAGATTTCATAACTCACTGTAGCGTTGGATTTGATCTGTCCGGTTCCTTCACAATAGGGGCATGGATCACATAAATACCGGCTTAAATTTTCACGGTCACGCTTTCGTGTCATTTCTACCAGTCCCATTTCACTAATCTGGAGAATCTTACTGCGTGCCTTGTCATTTCTAAGATGATCTTTCAAAGCCTGGTAGACCATTTGCCGATGTTGCTGCAACTCCATATCGATGAAATCAATGATGATGATCCCTCCGATATTCCGCAGTTGGAGTTGATAGACCACTTCCTCGGCAGCCTCGAGGTTGGTCCGGAGGATGGTTTTTTCATGACTTTCTTTCCCCACAAAACGTCCTGTATTGACGTCAATTGCCGTCAATGCCTCGGTCTGGTTAATGACCAAAGAACCTCCTGAGCGCAACCAAACCTTAGGAGAGAGAGCCCGTTCGATTTCCATTTCAATGTTGTAGTGATCAAAGATCGGATCCCTTCTAGAATAATGTTCCACCACTGAACCATATCGAGGGAGATAGGATCTCACAAAATTCTTGATTTCCTTGTATTCCTCCTTGTGGTCTACAACGAGTTTCTTGATATCACTGGAAAAAAGATCTCTCAAGGTCCGAAAGATCACATTCAGGTCACTGTGGAGGAGCGAAGGAGCTTCCTGGGTTTGATATTTTTCCCGGATGTCTTCCCAGAGGGAAATCAGGTAATTGATGTCTGAATGAAGATCATCCTCTGAACGGTTTTCTGCAACGGTTCTGATAATGAAACCTGCGTCCTCTGGTTTGAGACGATTAACGATGTTCTTGAGACGGTCACGTTCTCGCTCATCCGCAATTTGTCGAGAAACTCCAAGAGTTTTGGAACCAGGAATGTAAACCAGGTTCCGTCCAGGCATTGACACATGCCCAGTAATCCTTGCTCCCTTGGTTCCGATAGGCCCTTTGGAAACCTGGACCAGGATCGGATTTCCTTCTTTCAAGAGTTTATCAATCGGTTGTTTTTCCTTCCTTGAATTTCGTTTCCCATGACCATCCATCTCTTCTTCAGGAATGATATCATCGATATGGAGAAAGGCCGCTCTCTCAGCTCCGATGTCGATGAACGCCGATTCCATCCCGGGAAGGACTTTCACAACCCGGCCTTTATAAATGTTGCCAACGATACGCTGTTCCCGTTCTCTTTCGTATTGAAGCTCGGTCAGCATCCCATCTTCCATCAGGGCGACCCTGGTTTCGTGATGGCTGTGATTGATGATGATTTCCTTCGACATAATGATTTTATCTGGCGGGTAACACTTCACTATCGATCAATTCACGCATCTCTCGGACTGCCTGGTGCAATCCATCAAAAACTGCTCGGCTGATAATGCTGTGACCGATGTTTAATTCTTCAAGATGAGGTAAATGACATATCCGCCTGGTGTTGTGATAATTCAAACCATGACCTGCATTGACTTTCAGGCCTAAGCGGTGTGCCATTTCGGAAGCCTGATGAAGGCGATTATATTCTGAATCGACATCTTTGATGCCGTTTTGCCCATGTCGGTTAAAAGCATGAGCATAACTGCCTGTGTGCAGCTCGATATCATCAGCACCACAATCAGCAGATGCTTCGATTTGTTTGGGATCCGGGTCAATGAAAAGACTGACTCGTATTCCTGAAGCTTGAAGTTTTTCCATTGGGAGTAAAACCGATCGATTTGAGATCACATCGAGTCCTCCTTCCGTGGTGACTTCTTCCCTTTTTTCAGGAACAAGAGTCACAATATCAGGTTGAATTTCTTCAGCGATTCGAAACATTTCAGAAGTCGCAGCCATTTCCAGGTTAAGACGAGTTTGAACAACCTCCCGGATGAGTTTGACGTCACGGTCTTGGATGTGCCTTCGATCCTCTCTGAGATGAATGGTGATGCCGTCAGCTCCAGACATCTCTGCAATTCCGGCAGCGGTTACTGGTTCAGGTTCTACTCCTCGCCGAGCCTGTCGGAGGGTGGCAACATGATCGATGTTAACATGAAGGGCAATCATGGTTTTCTCAAAAGATGACTAACGGAATAGATCAAGCACGTCTTCTTGTTCGGCTTCAATCCGTTCAGGCTTGACCCAAAGTGAAACCGTAGGCCATTGCTGGAGTACTGTAATTTCATCCGGCGTGACTGGTTTGGGTTTGATCTGATAGCTTCCGGGTTCCGATTCGGAGAGATCAATAATTCCATAAATTTCTGAAGGCTCGAGCCGATTTAGGATTTCTGCAGGCCCCTCCACAAACACGTTGAAAACGGATGGATTGATCACACTCACATAAACTGTATTTCGTAGGTAAACCGGAACGTTGTCAAACCGTTTTTTGATCGGAAGGCTCTTGATCCTGATTTCCGCTGTGTAATATTCGACATCCTGGTTCCGAATCTGAAGATTGTTTTGAGGAAGATCGAGTTGCACGATCAGATCAAGGCTTTTATCCAAACCGTTCAAATCGATCTGGCTGGTCATCACTCGCTTGATCGGTTCGACAACAGATTTCGGCCCTTGAACTTTGATGGTCGCGGGGTTGATGGCAATCGAATCAAGCAGAAATCCTTTTTTTGGTTTCCCCTGGAAACGGGGTTCGATTGGCAATTCGATTTCAACAAGTTCTTCAATGGTTAATTCCACCTGCGTGGGCTGAATCCGAGCAATCTTTACTTCAAGCGGAGATAGGATATCCCTCTCACTAATTTGATAAGGTGACTGACCGGGCTTAGAATTAGCCAGATCCAGTACGGCCTGAATTTCAAGAGGATTGAATGATTCACGGTTTCGTGTCAAGGCGACGATGTTGATCTGAGTTGGGTCGGATTCAACCTGATAGGAATCTGGGACATTTTTAAATACGACCGGTGTAAAAAAACTCATTTGAATCGGTTCACCTGATTCCTTGGAGAGGTACCAGACAAATAATGCCAGAAACACAGCTAGCGCTTTGAATGCTGTATTTTCTTTGAGAAATGCGTTCATGTTACCGGGCTTTGAGTTTGTGGCCCGGAGGCATCATTTCCAGATTGTGATGAAGGTTCCTCTTTTTCATCAATTTCATCTTTTTCGGCTTCCGGTTTTTTCTGGAGTGTTTCCGGAACCTTACCCTCCAGGACTTGTATCAAAGCTTCCCGGATATTTTCATTAGCTCCTCTCAAGAGTTGCCCCTTGTAACTTAAGCTGATTTCCTTCCGCTCCTCAGACACAACCAGGACCACAGCATCGGTCTCTTCGGTCAGCCCAATGGCAGCACGGTGACGGGTTCCGAGATCCTGATCGAGGCGACTATTCATGGAAACAGGAAGGATGCACCTGGCCGCTACCAACTCCCCCTTACGGTTAAGAATGACTGCTCCGTCATGAAGCGGGGAAGTAGGATGGAAGATACTTTGAACCAGTTCCTCGCTTACGGATGCATTGATCTGTACCCCACGTTCACTGTAGTTCCGCAAACCGACATCTTGCTCAAAGACAATCAGAGCTCCAACTCTTTGACGAGCCATGATGATACAGGACTGAAGCACGCTATCGACCACATTTTTTCTTTGTAATCCTGTATCACGGAAAAGGGTAATCAGCCCAAACTGTGCAAGGGCGTTGCGGATGTCTGCCTGAAACAGAACGACCATGACAAGAACCAGAGAACTTCCCAAATTATCCAACAAAAGCTGAGTCGCATTCAGATCCAGCAATAATGCCACCACATAGAGTGCCAGCAACAACGAGAACCCCATTAACATTGGGATAGTCCTCGTCCCTTTAATCAGTATCAGGAGACGGTAAAAAATCAGCGTCAGCAGGACAATATCAAGAAGATCCTGCCAACGTAGTTGAAGGTCTGGAAGGAAGGGGAGTTTCAGTTCCAAGGTCCCTCCATCAAAATGGAGGGCTGACATGAACCTGGATAGATTTTGCGGTTAACTGAGTAATTCAGTTTCGGCTGAGATGAACCCTGCCAGAAGTGTTTCAGAAAAAAAATTCGTGGGCTTGCCACGTTTTGCCGTATGGGAAAAATCAGTTTCAAGATTCAAACTGATGATCATATTAAAGTTCAAATACCTAAAGACGCTAAGGCCTTTCAAATTATTTAACAGGTTCAGGTACTGGTTTGTTTAGACATTGGAGAACGGTCTCGCCATCAATTGTTTCTTGTTCAAGAAGCTTAAGCGTTACCTTTTCCAAAGCTTCCTTATTATCAGTGAGGATCTGCTTTGCTCTCTGGTAGGCTTCTCCGAGAATCCGACGAACTTCCTTATCAATCATTTTGGTTGATTCATTACTGAACCCTTTGTGTCTTTGAAGATCCCGGCCAAGGAAAACCTGCCCCGGATTTTCGGTATAGGAAACCGGACCCATCTCATTCGACATACCCCATTGACAGACCATCTTACGGGCAATATCGGTTGCTTTTTTCAGATCATCGCTGGCGCCTGTAGTGAATCGGCTAAAAATCAAATCCTCCGCAGCACGTCCGCCCATGATCATGGCAATCTGTCCGAGCAATGTCTTTTCGTTATAGCTGTGCCGGTCTTCTTCTGGAAGAAGTTGAGTCACCCCAAGTGCCCGCCCTCTTGGAATGATGGTCACTTTATGAACCGGGTCTACCTCTTCGATGGTTGCCGCAACCAAGGCATGCCCAGCTTCATGGTAAGCAGTCGTTTTCTTTTCCTCTTCAGTGATCAGCAGAGTTCGTCTTTCGCTTCCCATCAAAACTTTATCCTTGGCATATTCAAAATCCTGGGACTCGACTTCCTTCTTATTGTTGCGAGCCGCCCATAAAGCTGCTTCATTGACCAGATTTGCCAGGTCGGCCCCCGTAAATCCGGGAGTCCCCCGGGCAATACTGCGCAGATCTATATCCTTGGAAAGTTCTACATTTTCCGCATGGGATGCGAGAATTTTTTCCCGTCCATTAATATCTGGTGTTGGAACCACGACATGACGGTCAAACCGACCAGGGCGAAGCAACGCAGGGTCCAACACATCCGGCCTGTTTGTCGCCGCAACGACAATGACTCCTTCGTTGGGGCTGAAGCCGTCCATTTCGACCAGCAACTGATTGAGAGTCTGTTCACGTTCGTCGTTTCCTCCTCCAAGACCTGCCCCACGGCTTCTGCCAACAGCATCGATTTCATCGATGAAAATAATGCATGGAGAATTTTTCTTTCCCTGTTCAAAGAGATCTCGAACCCGACTTGCTCCTACCCCGACAAACATTTCTACAAAATCAGAACCGCTGATGCTGAAAAAAGGAACTTCCGCCTCTCCGGCGATCGCTTTTGCCAACATGGTCTTCCCCGTTCCGGGATCTCCCATCAAAAGGACTCCACGGGGTATTTCTCCACCCAGTTTTTCAAACTTTTCCGGGGCAGACAGGAACTCGACTATTTCAGTTAATTCTTCTTTGGCCTCATCAATGCCCTGAACATCATTGAAGCGAACCGTGTTCTGTTCTTTATCTTTCATCTGGGTACGGATTTTACCAAAACTCATCGCCCGGTTTCCGCCCCCCTGAATCTGACGCATAAAAAAAAGCCAGATCCCTATGATGAGCAGCATCGGCAACCAACTGTTGAGGATTGCCAGAAAAATGTTGCCCTGATCCGTTGGTTCGACCCTGGTTCGTACTTGATTCTTTTCAAGAATTTCAAACAGTGCAGGATAATTGGGGACTTGAGTCTGGAAGCGTTCGTTGGCATCGGTCAAACCTTCAACTTGACGACCTCGCATCACCACTTCCAGGACAGAACCGGATTCAACTTTTGAAATAAAATCGGAGAAAGGCAATTCACGGCTTCCTGATGAGCGAGGTCCAAGCAGGTTGAAAAGAACCATCATGGCTAAGCCAATCACCAGCCAGATGCCGATATTTCGCATCATTGAATTCACTTGTTTATATGCTCCAGAATGTTTTTGGGGTAATATTCTTCATTTGGAATGGAAGTTTCAAATCGCTCCAAACAATAAAGATCATTCATGATTTTTATCGAATATTATTCTCATATTTCCTAATTAACTGCAAGACTCTATAAAGGGATAGAATCTATCATTTTTTCCCTACATGAACTCTATAAACGCTCTTCATTTCTATTGACCTCGTCAAAGTACAGCATTGAAATTTTTTTGAGTTTTGGTAAAATCCGTACCCAGATGAAAGATAAAGAACAGAACACGGTTCGCTTC
>LNZD02000125.1:10729-11451 GCA_001469005.2 SAR324 cluster bacterium lautmerah10 | reverse complement strand
AAATGCTAATGTAGATGACGGAACTTGTTATTTTGAAAGACGTGGTTGTATTGATTCAAATGCATGTAATTATGGGGGTGATTATTCAAGTGGCTGGGATGCTGAATCTCAAACATACAATCCAGTGGGTGTAAACACTTGTGGAGCTGGTGAAGAAATTCAAGAAGATGGTAGTTTAATATGTTTGAGTTGTTCATACAATTTACAATTTACAGAGGAACCAGAATATTCAACCGAAACTTTTGGAGATTTTGAAACTAATCAAACATTGGAAATTATCAATTATGAATTAAGTGCATATGATGGGACAAACTATAGCACAGATTTTAATCAGTATATTATTAATACTTTTGCTTGGTATTGGATAGTTGTTGACAATGGTGAATTAGGTATTACCTTAGAAAATTATGATGATGATTCAGATCCAACAACAGGAACTCCAAATGAGTATGTAATTTTATCTGCTCATTTTGACTCTTGGGATGGATCACAAGGCACAACAGACAATGGGACAGGTACAATTGTCATGATGGAAGCGATGAGAATATTAAAGAAATTTTACCCAAACCCTAAGAGAACTATAATGGTTGGTCATTGGGGAAGTGAAGAACAAGGCTTAAATGGCTCAAGAGCTTTTGTTGAAGATTATCCAAATATTGTTGAAAATATTCAAGCAGTATTTAATCAAGATAATGGAACAGGTAGGGTTGTTAGTATAAGTG
>LNZD02000125.1:0-10710 GCA_001469005.2 SAR324 cluster bacterium lautmerah10 | reverse complement strand
TCTTAACTCATACGATTATCTTTCCGATTGGTTATCATCCGTCCCTCAAGATGTAACTAAACATATTGAAACCGATTTCCCAGGAATGCCGGGTTCTGGTGGAACAGATCACGCTAGTTTCGTTGCTGCAGGTGTTCCCGCTTTTAACTTAAGTGCTTTAGATTGGGAATACTGGAATTATACATGGCACACTAATCTTGATAGTTACGATAAAATAGTTTTCGATGATTTAAAAAATAATGTTATTCTGACTGCAATTCTTGCTTATAAGGCAAGTGAAGATCCAGATCAGGCTTCAAGAGAAAAAAGAGTTTTACCTGAAAGTAGTGTAAATCCAAGGACAGGTAGAATGATGAGAGCTAGGGGATGGCCGTCTGTAAGAAAGCCTAACAGAGATGGGACATCATCTAAATAAGTTTAGAGTATAGCAAGAAGTCTTAAAAGGAGGTAACCACCAACAACAGACCAGAGTATCCATCTGTTTTTTACGTACCAATCTTCCCAATTCATAGATTAATTTTTTTTTCTAATTTATGAATAATCTTCTTATGATGTATAAAATGAGATAGCAGAAAGTTTAAAGTCATATTCATGTCAATTCTTCCGGCCAATGGATGCCTTAAAATACCTTTTTTAAGAATTTCTTCATCCAAATTATTAATTAGTATTTCAAATGAATCCCTTGATTTTAACCATTTATTTTTAAGCTCCTGTAGATCAACATTCTCAGGAATTGGATCAACAACTATTTGATTTATTTCTGCACGCCAATTTTTTTTGACGTCCGTAATTACATGGAACTTGAAATCTGTTGCATGTCTAGTAGCCATGTTGTACAACTTGTCTACATATTGTGTGCCATACTTCGTCCCAGTACATACACAAACAAAATTATTCATTTATTGGATTCTGGACATTCTGCTGACAGTCTGGACAAAGAGGGCTGGTCTCCCTTAATGCTTGCTGCAGCATCGGAACAAATGGATGTATTTGAGCTGCTTCTCGACCATGGAGCCCGGGATCAACATGTTGAACCTGTAACAAAACAGTCAGTTTTGATGCAGGTTGCTTCTTCGGGTCATTTGAAAATCGTTGAACGTCTTCTGAAAGTAGGGGCCAATCCCAACCTCTGGGACCGTGATCATACGACGGCCCTCCAGTTTGCTTCAGCATCTGGAAAGGTGGAGGTGATTTCCCTGCTGCTGGATCATGGAGCATTGATCGATCATCAGGACCGAAGCCGAAGGACAGCTCTGACCCTGGCTGTCGTCAATGGTCACAGATCTTGTGCCGAAAGGTTGTTGGAGAGGGGTGCTTGGGTTGATCCTCCGAATCTCGAAGGACTGACCCCCTTGATGTTTGCGGTCAAAAAGCAGAATAGGGAAATGGTAAAACTTCTATTGAAATTTGGTGCCAGGACTAGAAAGAAAGATTCCTTTGGAAAAACTGCCATCACTTGGGCTAATGAAATCGGGAATCTTGACCTGTTTAATCTCATGTTATTGAATGTCTGAGTTTGAACCAAAAAATGGAGCAGTTATGAAATTCCAATCAGAAAAATGGAATCAGTGCTATTTGAATTTTACAGGAATCATCATATTCATTTCCCTGATGATTTCCTTGAATGGTTGTTCGTCAATGACCCTTGGAAATGATTTTCCAGTGGATCAAGTCAGTTCCATCGAGATTGGTGTGACCACCCGGGCTGAAATCCAAGAACGTTTTGGTGCTCCCTGGCGGACCGGGATCGAGGATGGAATGTCAACCTGGACGTTTGGCTATTACAGCTACGATTTTTCAGGAAAAGGACTGGGAAGGGATTTGATGATCAAGTTCAACCAAGCAGGGATTGTCCGTTCTTATTCCTTCAATACCACGGAAACCGGAGAAACGCCCAAACCTGATTCCGGAAACTGAGTTGATCTTCCCTCCCTTCGGGTTTTCTGAAATGGGTAGAGGGTGCATTTAAAATTTCAGGAAAACCATATATTCCGGCTGAGCAGCAACAGAGCCAAAATCACCACCAGGCCGAGAATTTTCTGGATGGTTAGGGGATTGAAACGCATGGCACCGAGTCGTGAGCCAAGGAAACCACCTGCGAGCACGGCAAGCAGCAGGGGGAGCATCAGTTCAAGGCTCACGGCACCCCGCTGGAAACGTGCAACCAGACCCGCCATGGAATTGAGCAGGATGAAGGCCGCTCCGGAAGCGGCGGCTTCCTGCTCAGTCCCGAGGCCGAAAAGGATGATCAACGGTACCAGGTAAATCCCGCCACCGATACCCACGGTTCCGCTGACAAAACCAAGAACTGCTCCCAGTAAAAGCGAAACGAAGAGTTGGGATTTTGGATGGAGTTTGAATTCCAGGCGCAGTTCTCCCTTCCAGTAAATTCTGATGGCGACAAACACCAAGGTCACCCAGAGCAGCAGGTAGAAGACCTCCTTGTCCAGGGCAATTGCCCCGCCCAGGTAGGACATCGGCATGGAGCTCAGCAAAAACACACCGATCAGTTTCATTCTCAGATGCCCCTGCTTCCAGTAGTTGATACTGCCGATCAGAGTCACCGCAATATTGAGCATCAGTGCCGTACTGGGGATCCACTCATAATACACTCCGGCCAGGGCAAGCAGAGGAACATAAGAGGATGCTCCGCCAAGCCCGACCGAGGAGTAGAGCAAGGCAACGATAAAAAATATCGCCGCCAGCCCAAATAAGGGGATGATCATCTCATCCATGGATGAACTTATTCGAATTCTTGTTGGTTACGTTGTCCAACATCATAAGCCTTAATGTCAGGGATGGTAAAATAAAGTTATGCTTCACTGATATAGGTGCCGAAGAACTGATGCTGGATCAAGTCGATGAGGTTCTTGAGGAAGCAAAGCAACTCGGACGGAACCAATCGGTGATCGCTCCTGTGATTCAAGAGGGGATCTGAAATCTGAGCTCCGCTGGATTTTGGATGCCTTTGCTGCTTACCACCAGAACACAGGATAACGTCGGAAGCTGGTCAGGTTATTGACGATCAGGGCGACCACAAGCATGATCAGTGCTCCCAACGCCACCGGGGAGAGGACGTAGAGAAAACCGAGTTGGTGCACACGCTCACCACCGATCACGGCGATCAGGGCTGTCGCTCCTCCGGGCGGGTGTGTGGTCTTCGTCAGATGCATGACCGCGATCGCAGTTGCCACGGACAGTGCTCCGGACAAGTAAAGCGGTTCGGCAATCCATCCGTTCATCAGAACTCCTGTCAATGCCGAGAGGATGTGGCCGCCCATCAGATTTCGGGGTTGGGCCAGAGGCACTCCCGGGGTTCCGTAAAGCAGCACCGCCGAGGCACCAAAGGAGCCGATCAGGAAGAGGATGTCCTGCTGTTCGAGATGAACCAGATGTCCCAGGAATCCGACTGCAAAAATTCCGAGAAAGGCTCCAACCCAGGAAACCAAAACTTCTTTCAGTGAGACCCGCGGGGGACTTTTCCCCTCCCCCCGCATTTTCATGAAAAAGCTGCGCATCCTTCTCCAAAGTATCCGCTGACGGAATCTTTCTGGAAAAAGGGTTGAACCCTGGTTTTTCCCAAACAGGTTCAGACCCTGTTATTGTAACTTGGGAATCCCAAAACCTTCCTGGAACTTCAACAATTCGAAGATTTCCCCATTCAAGGAAATGGAATCCCGTAACGTTTATACTGAAGGAGGTTCGATCCTTACTTCGGTGTTGACGGAGGAGGCGATGAAACATCCGCGGTGGGCTTTTTCGTGCAGTTTACTCAGTTCCTCCTGGTTCGGTCCTTCCCCGCTGAAGCGCACCGACGGTCGCAGTACGACCCGGTTCATGGACATTTTCCCTGTTTCATTTTTTTCCAGGTATCCAACCGCGTCATCCTCGTAACTCTCAACCTTCCATTTGCCGATGGCCGCTACGGCAAGAAAGGTCAGCATATGGCAGCTGGAAAGTGAGGCAACAAAAAGTTGTTCCGGGTTATTTTTTTCGGGATCACCTGAATAATCCGGCGCGGAGGAACCTTCCAGAAGAGCCCCGTTCGGAAAATGGATCCTGTGACTGCGGTTAAAGGTTTTGAGTTCGAAATCGGGATGATCCCTCTTCCATTCGAGCCTGCTATAGAATTCGGACATTTTGGTTTTCTGTTGAAAATATGTTGAAGAATAAATTGGTGAAAGAATTTTAATCCAACCAAGAGCTTAAAAGTTTGGCTGAATGCTGATCGAAGTGCGAACGGAATTGGCGATAAAACCGCTTCGCCTCGCCTTGAGGTGCATGTCTTCCTGCGCTTTGCGGGAAGGATGGTTGCTGCCGGAAAAAACGACCTGTGGTTGAAGAATGACCCGGTTCATCATGATCCTTCCCGCTTGATTTTCTTCGAGGAATCCCTGGGCCTGGTCTCTATAGGTTTGAACCAGCCATTTATTCAGTGAGGCTACGGCGAGAAAAGTCATCATGTGGCAACTGGAAATGGTGGCGACAAAAAGATCCTCCGGGCTGATCAGATCCGGGTTTCCTGTGAATTCCGGTGCCGAAGTGGCATGGATCACCACCCCGTTTTCAAAGCGGATGACATGGTCACGGTTGAAGGATTTGATGTTGAAATGCTCGGTATCGCGTTCCCAATGGATGCTGGTTTTGTGCTGCCCCATCTGCAGGACCTCCCTTTCGGTACCTCAACCTTGAACTGAGTTCATGTTTCAGATTCGCTGATTTTCAGACTTGAAAGCCCCACCAGGTTGTAAAGCGGACACCAGCTCATGGTTCCGGTCACCAACGGGATCAGGCCGACCAGTCCCCACCAGTTGTTGTAGATCACCCCGATCGTACAGATGACGACTCCTAGAACGATTCGTAGTATTTGATCGATTCCTCCGACATTGTGATGCATTTTTGCCCCTTTGAAAGGATTGATTCAGAGTTGTTCATGTCATTCTGTAAGAAATTATGACCGGACTACTATCCGTAAACCTACTAATTGTTCAATTGTGATTCAGCCCCTCACAATGAGTCACCCTTTCCGGGATTAAGACTCCCACCAGGATTCCCGGAAATCATTCAGGAGGCGATCATGCAGAGTGTTTTCGAACAGGATCTGGAACGGCTGGTGAAGCAATACGACCAGCCCGGTCCGCGCTACACCAGTTATCCCACGGTTCCGGTCTGGCCCCAGGGAAGTTTCGGCAGGGAATATGCCGAAGCATTGGAGGCAGAAGGAACCAAGGACCGGGGGATTTCAATCTATCTTCACATTCCGTTCTGCCGAACACTTTGCACCTTTTGCGGATGCAACAAAGTCATCACCCGTGATGCAGAACTGGTTGAGCGCTACCTGAAAGCTCTTGAGCAGGAAATGGCCGCTGTCGCCAAAGGTCTTGGGCAGCGCAAAACCCTCTCTCAGCTTCACCTTGGCGGAGGCACCCCGACCTTCCTCAGTTTGGATCAGTTGACCAGGCTGACCGAGATGCTGAAGCATCACTTCGAAATCGATCTGGAGGGGGAGTGGGCTCTGGAGGCCAACCCCAGGGTGACGACGGCTGAACAACTCGAAGGGTTGTTTGATCTTGGATTCCGGCGTGTCAGTTTTGGGATCCAGGACATCGATCCCGAAGTACAGCGCGCCATCAACCGCAACCAGACCTCCACGCAATCCGAGGAAGCCTTTTCCGTTTCCAAGAAACTCGGATATCAGAGCATCAACTTCGATTTGGTCTATGGGCTTCCGCTGCAGACCCGTGTGAAGTTTCGCAAGACCCTGGATACGGTTTCCAAAATGCGCCCGGACCGGCTGGCGGTTTACAGTTTTGCTCACCTGCCCTGGATGTTCAAAGCTCATGAAAGGGCGCTTCGCGAACAGGATCTGCCCACTGCCCAGGAAAAAATCGGACTCTATCTTGACACCGTTCGGCATTTCACCAAGGAAGGTTATGTGATGATCGGCATGGATCATTTTGCTCTTCCCGGGGATGAACTGGCCCTGGCCTTGGAAAAGCGGACCCTGCATCGCAATTTTATGGGATACACCACCCTCCATGGCTTGGCACAGATCGGTCTAGGGGTTTCGGCGATTTCGGACTTTGGAGACAGTTACTGGCAGAATCCGAAGGAACTTGACGATTACCTGGAACAGGCTTCTGACCCCAAACCGCAAAGGGGGATGAAACTGGATGAGGACGACCGGTTACGCAGGCAGGTCATCGAGGGACTGATGTGCCATGGAGAAATCCGTTTCGATGAGTTCGGCGGAAACGGGTTTGATTTTCAGGAGTACTTCAAGGATACCCGAGAAGCCTTCGAAGGCTTTGAGGCAGACGGGCTGGTCCGTCTCGATCCGGATTGTATCAAGCTTACCGACAGCGGACGCCTTTTCATGCGCAACCTGGCGATGCCTTTTGACCGCTATCTCCAATCCACGTCTACTCCCAGGTTTTCAAGAACCGTCTGAAGGAAGGAATTCCCAAGTAAAAGATTGAGGGTGGAATCAGTTCGGGAAGTTCTTCCTGGAAATCAAAAGCTTCCTGCCTGGGGTTATTTTTTTGTCAAACTTAAGGGGTAAAAACGACAAACCTAAGGGGGATGATCACTGAAGCGAATACTGCTCGACCTGCTGTTCAACCACCACCAATTCCACCCCGGCCTGCTGGAACATCTCCCGGGTGTCCTGGGCAGCATGGTATTTTTTGCGGGCAACCACTTTGGTAATCCCCACACTGATGATCAGCATCGCGCAAACCCGGCAGGGTTCCATCTTGCAGAAGAGGGTGCATCCTTCCAGGGAAATCCCATGCTTCGCCGCCTGACAGATGGCATTCTGTTCGGCGTGAATCGTTCGCATGCAGTGCATCCGGGAAGATCCATCCTCTTCCACAACCTGCTTCAATAAATGCCCTTCATCGTCACAATGGGGAAACCCGGGAGGGGAACCCACATAGCCGGTGCAGACGATTTGTTTTCCACGCACCACAATGCAGCCGCTGCGTCCGCGGTCACACGTTGCCCGTTTACCCACCTCTTCCATCAATCCTAAAAAATACTCATCCCAGCTCGGCCTGAGGTAGGTGCTCGCTTCCATCACGATTTTCTTATTTGAAGGTTGATTTGATTGACTAAAATCCATTGCCGCCCCATGGTCATTCAGGGATGATGCCGTTTACTGAAAATGTTGAAGTTGAAGTAATTTCATTAAGTGAAAATAAGTGAATCAGTAAACCTCTCAAGCATATAAACCATTTACTTTTCTTAATAAGGCTTGACTTTCAATGGTGAAAAAATATAGATAATCATGACTTCATGAAATCAGGTTTCATGACTTAAGAGAAAAAAGTTCTTCTTCCCAAGTTGCTTTTGGAAGATAAAACCAAACAAATAACATTATGGAGGTGATATGACTCCCTGGGAAATTCATGCAATTGAGGTCCAAAACTGTAATTGTTCATATGGCTGTCCCTGCCAATTTACTGCTCTCCCAACGACTGGTTCCTGTGAAGCTGCGGTTGGTTTTAAAATTCAAAAAGGTAATTATGGGGGTGTTTCTCTGGACGGACTTTCAGCTGGTATGACTGCCAAATGGCCTGGGCCGATTCATGAAGGCAATGGAGAACGACAATTAATCATTGATGAAAAAGCATCATCAGAACAAAGGGACGCCCTCGAAAAAATCCTCTCTGGTGAAGATACCGAAGATATGGCAACCATTGCATGGGTGATCAATGCGATGACTTCGACGAGACATGAAACCCTTTACAAATCAATCTCATTTGAAGCAGACATTGAAAATAGAACTGCCAAGGTAATGGTGGATGATGTTTTTGAAATGAATGTCGAACCGATCAAAAACCCGGTTTCAGGTCAGCCTCACAGAGCACGTATCGACATCCCAAGTGGTTTTGAGTACACGATGGCAGAAATGGCGAGTGGAACAGTAAAAACCCAGGGTACCATTGACCTTCCAAATAATAATGGTACTCATTCTCATATGTGTGAACTCCATTGGAATAACTCAGGAATCATTCGGGATTGAAAAAACCCAGACCAATCTCTGAATTTTTCTGATGACGGAGACCAGCAGGATTGAGCAGTTGCTGCTCAAAGACCGCTTGATCCTGAGCGTTGCGATGGTGGGGATTTTCTTAATCGCTGCCATCTACACCCTGTTTGGAGTGGGCATGCCCATGTCTGCCTTTGAAATGACATGGGGTGAGATGATGCCGATGAATATGTCGGAGGGCATGGAAAAATCCGCTACCATGTCTTCAGACTCAGCCATGAGTGGGCAGGGGATGGGAGAGATGATGATGTCTCCGGTCTGGTCCCTTCGTTATGCAGTCCTGGTCTTCTTTATGTGGTGGGTCATGATGATCGCCATGATGCTGCCCAGTGTGGCATCCGTTGTTCTGCTGTATTCGGCATTAATCCGTCGAAGTCAATCCTCATCCAAAGCTCCTCAGTCAGCCTCGACTTTCCTATTGGGCTATCTAACAGCCTGGGCTTTCTTCAGTCTGCTCGCAACAGCATTACAGTGGCTTGGTGAATTACGCGGGCTGATGTCTCCCATGAATATGACATTAACCCATCACCTTTTGGCGTCCACGGTCTTGATCCTCGCAGGAGTTTACCAATTCACTCCCTGGAAGGAGTCCTGCCTTAAACATTGCCAAAGTCCCATGCAGTTTCTGACCGAACGAAGAAGACCCGGTTTGAAAGGGGCCTTTCTGATGGGGATCGATCATGGAGCCTACTGTCTTGGCTGTTGTTGGTTCCTGATGGCTTTGCTTTTTGTAGGAGGCATCATGAACCTTTATTGGATCATTGGAGAGTAGGATTGTTGGTGAATCAATGGATTTCCTGAACCAAAATGGATCAACTCTTTTTCCCAGTCCTTGAATTCCAGAGGACTCGATGATTCCCTGGGAAATTCACGCGATTCAGGTCACCAACTGTAATTGTGACTATGGCTGCCCCTGCCAATTCAATGCACTGCCAACTTATGGGACCTGTGAAGCAGCAGAGGGTATAAAGATCAACAAGGGTTTTTACGGTGATGTTTCCTTGGATGGGCTCACGGTAGCGATGATCGCCAAATGGCCCGGACCTATCCATGAGGGGAATGGTGCCCGACAGATCATCATTGATGAACAGGCTAATACTGAACAAAGGGAAGGTCTCGAAAAAATTCTAACAGGTCAGGATACAGAGGAAATGGCAACCATCTGTTGGGTCATCAATGAAATGACTTCAACCCGTCATCCGACCCTTTTTAAAAGGGTTTTGGTTGAAGCAGATGTTGATTCACGAACAGGGAGGGTGATGGTTGAAGATGTATTTGAATTAAAAGTGGAGCCCATTAAAAATCCGGTATCCGGGGAACCTCACAGGGTCCGTATCGATATCCCTAACGGCTTTGAATTTACCTTGGCTGAAATGGCCAGTGGGACAACCAAAACCCAGGGAATCATCAATCTTCCCAACAATAACCAATCTTATTCCCACCTCACCGAACTGCACTGGAATAATTCGGGCCTCATCCGATCGTGAAGTTCTCCTAAGTTTTCAGGTACCCAAATAATCGTCTTTATGCTTCAAAGCATGGATTAGTGTTTTTTAAAAATTCACCGATTGGCTACAATTTCAGTTTAAAAAAAAGACTCATCCGCAGGTTTTGTTGAATAAAAAACCTGATCCATTTCATTTGAAACGTTCATGATGTCCGATCATTCAAGGGGAGTTTGGCTGATGCTGATTGGGGTCTTGATCGTGCCCTGGCTGGATGGTTTTGCGAAGCTTCTTGGGCAGACTCTGCCTTTTCTGGAAGTGGCCTGGGCCCGATTTTCGGTACAGTTGATTGTGATCCTGCCATTGGCCTGGTTCCGTCTGGGTAGGAACATGCTGAGTCTGGGACAGTGGAGGCTTCAGGTTTTGAGAGGAGCCCTTCTGGTTCTGGCATCCACGCTTTTTTTTGCCTCTTTGCGGACGATGGAAATCGCGGATGCGATTGCGGTTTTTTTCATTCATCCGCTGCTGACGGTGGTGATTGCTCCCATCCTGCTCAGGGAGAACGTAGGGTTAAGGCGTTGGTTGGCGGCGTTGATCGGGTTCAGTGGTGCATTGCTGGTGATTCGCCCGGGCCTGGAGCATTTTGACTGGAACTCGCTTTATGCTCTGGCCACCGGATTTTGCTTCAGCGGATATGTCCTGCTCGGCCGGAGATTGGCAGGAGAAGGTTCTCCGCTTCAGGCGTTGGTGATGACCGGTCTGGTCGGGACGCTGATGATGTCTTTCTTTCAGCCCGCGGTCTGGATTACACCCCAGGGCATCGAATGGGTCTGGATGGGGGCGATGGGTTCAATCGGACTGATCGGGCATTATTTCATCATTAAAGCCCTGGAACATGCTCCTGCTTCGAGACTGGCCCCGTTGGGATATTTTGAAATCATTGGCTCGGTGCTGGTTGGTTTGATTGCCTTCGGTGACCTGCCCGATGCCTGGACCTGGTCGGGTATCGCCATCATTGTCTGTTCCGGGCTTTATGTGATGCACCAATCCAGGTTGAAACAGGAATCCTGAAACATTGATTTCTATTACATCGAACTCTGAGGGCATCTTTAGACGAAGTCCTCAATCATGACCCCACATCCGGCTTTAGGTGAGTGGTTCGGAAGGTACTCTTCTACGACCCTCGCCAACCATCTACGATCGTCCCTCCTC
>LNZD02000124.1:2062-6791 GCA_001469005.2 SAR324 cluster bacterium lautmerah10 | reverse complement strand
GGATAAATCATCATTTATACTGCATGTTTGAGACAATTTCATATCGGTTACAACAACCTAGTTATCTGACTTGTTGCTTCAAGCATTTAAAAATGTATTTGCTTTTGATCTTGAAAGACTTCGCAATGCAGATTTAAACGATGTTCATTGGATGAGTATTTATTGCCTTAATTCCTGCCATTACCTAAATTCCATTAGCTAAAAATTCATGGAGGATTAAATTTGCTTAGGAGGAGTCTTAATTTTTAGAAAAACAAATTCAGAATAATATTTCATAAAGTGTTTTGGATTAAAATATATCTCATTGTTTGACAGAACCATTTGATAAGGTTATGGTCAGCGACGGTTTTTGCTTTAAATTTAATTTTCAAATGCAAGGCCTGGTAATGACCATTCACTAGAATGGTTTATTTTTAACCAATTAAGGAGTTATGTATGGCTTTAGAAAAACTAAAACCTCAAACCGGTCAAAGGTCTGTGAAACGAATGTTTCAAAGAACTCTCATGGTATTGTTTGCTATGACCACTTCGATGATGATTTCCACGGCTTCATTCGCGTCTTGTGGATCTTTGACGATGGCGGAAATGAACTGGGCCTCAGCGGAACTGATGGCACATGTGGATAAGATTATTCTTGAAGAAGGCTATGGCTGTGATGTTGAGTTAGTGGCCGGCGCAACCATGCCGACTTTTACTTCAATGAACGAGAAAGGTGAACCTGATGTTGCTGCTGAACAGTGGGCCAATGCGGTAAGGGATCCACTGAAAAAGGCGGTAGACGAAGGACGTCTGCATGTCATCAATAAGGCGCCGATTACCGGTCTTGGAGAAGGCTGGTGGATACCACCTCATACCGCGAAAAAATATCCTCAGTTGAAAACGGCACTGGATATCCTGAAACGTCCAGATCTTTTCCCGCATAAAGAGGATCCCTCAAAGGGTGCATTTGTAGGTTGCCCCTCAGGCTGGGGATGTCAGCTGGCAAATGCCAACCTTTTTCGAGCTTTTGAGATGGAAAAGAAAGGTTGGGTTTTAGTTGATCCGGGTTCAGCCGCAGGTTTGGATGGCTCAATGGCCAAGGCGGTTGAGAGGGGTGAGAACTGGTTTGGGTATTACTGGTCTCCTACGTCCATGATTGGGAAATACAATATGGTTCCGGTTCCATTTGGAGTTCCTTTCGCCGGAAGTGATAACTGGGATGGATGCATCGTTAAACCCGAGCAGGAATGTGCCGATCCAAAGCCTTCGGCCTGGACTAAATCTGAAGTGAATACCGTGATTACCGATCGCTTCAAGAGGGCGGGTGGTCCTGCAGTGGATTATCTGAATAACCGTATTTATCCTGGCGCCGTCATGAATGGCATGCTGGTTTATATGGCAGATAACCAGGCTGGCGGTGCTGATGCAGCAATCGAGTTTCTGCAGAAGCACGAAGATGTCTGGACCAAGTGGGTTTCCTCAAGTGTTGCTGCAAAAGTAAAAGCCTCACTCTAACAGTTTCAATTTTGATTTAAATCGGAACAGCTGACCTTCAAGTCAGCTGTTTTCTGATTCAATGGCAGAGGTCATTTCCTGCGCGGTGAGCTGTGAATATCATGTTCAATTGCATAAGGTGTTGATATGGAATGGTTAGACGAATTCCCGACGATGGAACGTCAGGGATTGCGAGATCTTAAGAAGGCAATTGATCTGGGTTTTCGTGATTTTTCCAGGGCTTACGGTGATGGAATCGAAGGTTTTTTTGAACCTTTACTCTATTTCCTGGTCTGGCTGGACAAGCTGCTGGTCAATACTCCTTGGCCCGTCATCATTGTGGGGCTTGCGGCTTTGGCCTGGATTGGCTCCCGCAGCTGGTATGTGGTTGCAGGAACGATCGCCTGCTTCCTGGTCATCGGTTATTTCGGAATGTGGGAAGATACGATGGCGACCTTGGCCATCATCTCAGTGGCCACATTACTTTGTATCGCGATAGGGATTCCGCTTGGAATTCTGATGTCACGATCAGAGCGTGTCCAATCCGCCATCACCCCTGTTCTAGATGTGATGCAGACCATCCCCAGTTTTGTCTATCTGATTCCCATCATCATGCTGCTTGGAATTGGCAAGGTACCGGGTTTGTTGGTATCTATGCCATGCCCCCCATTGTACGTCTGACAAATCTAGGTATCCGGCTGGTGGATCAGGAAGTCCTGGAGGCTGCCGAGGCGTTTGGGGCAAATGATCGTCAGAAACTTTTCCGTGTTCAGATCCCTCTGGCATTACCCAATATTTTTGCAGGGGTGAACCAGACAATCATGATGGCACTGGCAATGGTTGTGATTGCTTCCATGATCGGTGTGCCTGGGCTTGGAAGACCAGTACTTCGGGCCATTAACAATCAATATCTGGCGCTTGGGTTGATGAACGGTCTGGCCATAGTCGCATTGGCGATCATCTTTGACCGAGTATCGCAGAAATATGGTGATCGTCTGCAGAAGCACAGGAAAAGTTGAAAAAGTGTCTGAATGAATACAACTAATGCCATGAATAACTCAGCATTAGAACCCAAGGTCACCATCCGGAACCTGTACAAAATTTTTGGCTCAAGCCCGTCCTCTATGGTGGAAAGAGTCAAAAACGGAATTTCCAAGAAAGATTTGCTTGATAAGCACGGTCATGTCCTTGCCCTGACTGATGTGAATCTGGACGTACCTGCACAGAGAATTCAAGTCATCATGGGACTTTCTGGTTCCGGCAAATCCACGTTGATCAGGCATGTCAACCGACTCATTGAGCCGACCACCGGTGAGATCATCATCGATGGACAAAATGTGCTCGGGATGAATCAGAATGAATTAAGGGAGTTTAGAAAGCAGAAGGCCTCGATGGTGTTCCAGAAATTTGCCTTGCTGCCTCATTACACGGTTGCAGACAACGTTGCCTTTGGTTTGACGATTCAGAACATTCCAAAGAATGAAGCACTGGAACGCAGCAGCAAATGGGTCGAGCGGGTGGGTCTGGCAGGATACGAAAGGCATTTCCCGGATCAGCTTTCAGGAGGCATGCAGCAGCGAGTGGGATTGGCCCGTGCACTGACGACGGATGCAGAAATCCTTTTGATGGACGAAGCCTTTTCAGCCCTGGATCCTTTGATCCGAACCGACATGCAGGATGTTCTGCTTTCTTTGCAGGAAGAGTTGCATAAAACCATCCTCTTCATCACCCACGATTTGGATGAAGCCCTGCGAATTGGTGACAACATTGCCATCCTCCGTGACGGAGAGATTGTTCAGAAAGGCAGTCCTCAGGAGATTGTTCTCAAACCTTCGGATGGATATGTTTCTGATTTCATCAAAGATATCAATCGTTCGAGAGTCTTGCGTGTAGAATCAATCATGAATGGAGAAGCATCTGAAAGTGGTCCCTCCCTTGATAAAAACACAGTGATTGAAGACGCATTGCAGGTGCTCAATCAATCCGGAGAAAAGAGTGCCAGGGTGATGCAGGATGGTGAGGTGATCGGATCAGTGACCCTCGAGCAGATGATCACGGCGATCGCACGTCCGGAATTCGGAGATGGAGAAAGCAAAATCTACAACTGAATCACCGGGTCACTCATCCCTCCAGAGTTTTTTCTCAATCCATCATTCACCACAGATCATCATCCAATGATCTCTACGATCGCTTTTTTTTAGGCTTTTCAGATGATCATCGATGCCCTCCAATATAACAATTGGTCTGAGAAGATCTTCAATCAGCTTCGTGAGGGCGGAGTCACCGCCGTGCATGTGACCATCACCTACCATGAAGATTTTCGGGAAACGGTTGAAAACATCATCGCGTGGAACAGGAGATTCGAACAATTTCCGGATCTCATTCGACCCGCGGGAAGTGCCGAGGAGGTTCAGGCTGCAGCAAGCGAGAACAGGACCGCCATCATTTTCGGCTGCCAGAACTGTTCTCCCATCGAGGATGACATCGGATTGGTGGAAATTCTCCACGGCCTCGGAATCCGTTTCATGCAGCTTTCCTACAACAACCAGAGCCTGCTGGCGACCGGATGTTATGAAAATGAGGATCCCGGAATCACCCGCATGGGAAAGCAGGTGATCGGCGAGATGAATCGTGTGGGGATGGTTGTGGACATGAGTCACTCCGCCGAACGTTCAACCCTGGAAGCGATTGAAATTTCTGAAAGACCCATCGCCATTACCCATGCCAATCCATCGTTTTGGCATCCTGCATTACGAAACAAATCGGAACAGGTCCTTAAAGAACTTTCCCAAAACGGGGGGATGCTCGGATTCTCGATGTATCCTCACCATCTCAAAGACAAATCGGAATGCACCCTGGAAAGTTTCTGTGAAATGGTAGCACGAACCGCAGAATTGATGGGTGCCGATCAGATTGGTTTCGGCAGTGATCTTTGCCAGGACCAACCGGATTCGGTGGTGGAGTGGATGCGGAACGGGACCTGGACCCGTGAAAGGGATTACGGAGAAGGTTCTGCCGGTCAGGCAGGCTTCCCGGAGCAGCCAGACTGGTTCAGGGATAACCGGGATTACCCGAAAATCCTCATAGGATTAAAGGAGGTGGGTTTTTCGGATGAAGAAATAGAAGGCATTTCAGGCAAAAACTGGTTACAGTTTTTCGAAGAATCTTTTGGAGCCCTGAAACCGAATGCCTGAAACGAAATCCTTTCAATATCAAGAGGACCAAACCCTGTCGTTGAAACACCGTTCCCCGGAGT
>LNZD02000124.1:0-2056 GCA_001469005.2 SAR324 cluster bacterium lautmerah10 | reverse complement strand
GAGAACCTTGATCCGCCGGATGGCCAGGGAATGCTGGAAATTTGAAAGGTTGAGATTCGAGGTCGACGACCAGGGATTCGGCACCTCGGTCTATGCCGCACATACTCCCCACCGAACTTATTCCCTGATTGCGTTTTCCCATGCTCTCGAACCTGACCAGCGAACCGACCGTGTGATCGCAGAAGCCTGGGACGCGACCTTCAACCTTTTTGACGGAATCCCGGAACAAGAGGATCTGGACCGGCTCCGGGAAAACACTCCACGCCAGGAAGCAGGTCGTTATCTTCCAAGCGAACTGGTGTTATCCCGGGCAAACAAAAGCCTCCGTCTTTTTGATCATGTCGTGAAGAGGCTTGCGGACGGGCTTCAGCCTGATGTGAGTCTTCTCCATTCGGTGGGATACCTGATGCGCACCACGGCCGTTTACGGAAGTGGAAAATTCGGTTCTGCAGACCGCGCTAAGATTTCATCCCGTCCGGAAGCACTCGGTGCTTTCCAGATTGAAATGCTGAATGTCTTTCTCATCCGCTGGTTTTCCATCGATCTGGTGGAGCATGTGGCCCATTGCCAGGGAGGCTCAAAGGCGGTTGGAATGGAAGCACATTTGAAGCAAAGCCTGGGGATCGGAAACGCGACCGGACTTGGAATGGCTCCCTTTCTGGTGAATCATCCAAAACTTGTTCATCAATGGGTAACTGCCAAGGAAAATGCATTGGCTCGGGTCCGGGGACTGAAAAACGTTTCCCGGGATTCCCTACAATCCTTTGAAAATCTTTTGGAGAAGGTCCGTATCCATATCAGCCAGTGGCAGGTGGAGGATGAACTGCAAACCAGGAAGATTCAGCAGTTGAAGCAGGAACTCGAAACCCTGTGTCAGGAATTTGAAAAACGACGGGCTCAGAATCCTGAATATCTCTGGGAGCAGCTTTTGACATTTGCTCAATCACGATTTTCCCTGGAAGGGCAGGAACTGACGGTTTCGATGATGATCGAACCCCATGGGGATCTTGTGGATGAACTTGCGGAAACCATGCACGCCTCTGAGGAGATGAAAATTCAACCCCTGATGCCGCTGGAAAAGCTCAAGTTGCTGATTGAGGACCATTACCAGTGGGCTCTGGAGATTGATTTCTCCCAATCCGCGAATCGAAAGCAATTCTGGTATTATTCGGAGGATAAGCTTGAACCCCGTCTTGGTGACCGTTTTCAGGAACCCGGCGAGGAATTGGAAATGCCTCTAGCGGTTGCAAGAGATGTTTCAGAGCTCTACGGGACCCTGGAAAAGAAACCCGGGGACCAAAGCACTGCAGAATTTCTGATGGGACATCCAGAGTTCAGGCGTACCGTCCGCAGGGTTCAGTCCCTCCATTCTTTTCCTTATGCTGAAATCAGGGATAACCTGATTGGTGAGAACGTCAAACCGATTGATCTCCTGCGTTTCAAGCTCGCCTTTTTTGGTGCCACCAAGTTCGATCCGAAATCGGATCTCTGGACGCGGATTACCATGTTTCAGGGGGCACCGATGCCTGAAGAACTCACAACCTGTGACCCGGATGCCTGGGCGTTTCCGGTTCTGCCTGGTCAAGATGAAGGAAGCCTCGCGGCATCAGTTGTCGCAGAATGAAATCCTGTTTTATTTTACGAGGGCAGCCGTGGGAGTTCAGGC
This sequence comes from SAR324 cluster bacterium lautmerah10, assembly GCA_001469005.2. Classification (GTDB taxonomy): domain Bacteria; phylum SAR324; class SAR324; order SAR324; family NAC60-12; genus UBA1014. The sequence goes on along the minus strand of LNZD02000124.1, from coordinate 390 downwards.
TCCTTTCGGAATTGCTGAAGAATTCGCCCTCTGGTCGGTTTGGATGGGATCTTCCGGAATGGATCCGGCCCCACCTGGAAATCGGGTCCTGAATTACCTCGATCAGGAACAAAGCACACTCCAGGGAAAACTCTCCCGGAAATCCAATAACATGCATCTTTACAGTACAACGGATCAATTTCTCTCTGCATTACAAGCGGGGTGTTTTGTCGGAGACTGGCTCGGGGAAGATCAGGAAACGGATCCCAGCATGGTTATAGAGAACGTCGATGTTCCTTTTTTGGTGGCAGCCGCAGCAGGGCATTCCTCAACACCATGCACCGTCTCATGGAGTGAACCTGAATGCCGAATTGCTTTTGATGCCAATCGGAACTGGGAAATGTCCTGGAA
>LNZD02000123.1 GCA_001469005.2 SAR324 cluster bacterium lautmerah10 | reverse complement strand
GGTGCCTACCATGTAGAAGGCTTGCTCCGGAAGTTCGTCATGCTTTCCGTCCAGGATTTCACGAAATCCCCGGATGGTTTCCTTGATGTCCACATACTCACCTGAAGTACCCGTGAAGGTTTCTGCGACAAAGAAGGGTTGAGACAGGAATCTTTGAACCTTCCGTGCTCGGTCCACAACTTCCTTATCTTCTTCGGAAAGCTCATCCATTCCTAAAATGGCAATGATATCCTGAAGATCTTTGTATCGTTGGAGAAGTTGCTGGACCTCATTGGCGACGGAATAATGCTCTTCTCCTAGAATGTCCGCGGTAAGAATCCGGGAAGTGGAATCCAGCGGATCGACGGCAGGGTAAATGCCAAGTTCCGCAATTGAACGGTTTAAAACCACTGTTGCGTCGAGGTGAGAGAAAGTGGTTGCCGGAGCAGGGTCTGTCAGGTCATCTGCGGGGACGTAAATGGCCTGTACCGAAGTAATGGAACCTTTTTTCGTCGAAGTGATGCGTTCCTGCAGGTTCCCCATTTCGGTGGAAAGGGTTGGCTGATACCCCACTGCTGCAGGAATTCTTCCAAGCAGCGCGGAAACTTCAGAGCCAGCCTGGGTGAAACGGAAAATGTTGTCGATGAACATTAAGACGTCCGCCCCCTCTTCATCACGAAAATATTCTGCTACCGTCAAACCGGTCAATGCGACCCTTGCTCGTGCTCCGGGAGGTTCATTCATTTGACCATAAACCAAACTGGTTTTATCCAGAACTCCGGACTCCTTCATCTCGTTCCAAAGATCGTTTCCTTCACGGGTCCTTTCACCGACACCGGCGAATACTGAAAATCCTCCGTGCTCTGCAGCAATGTTCCGGATCAATTCCATGATCACCACCGTCTTGCCAACCCCCGCCCCTCCGAAGAGGCCGATTTTCCCTCCTTTCAGGAAGGGACAGAGCAGGTCCAGAACCTTAATTCCGGTAACCAGGATGTCTGCATCCGTTTCCTGCTCCTCAAAAGTCGGAGGCTCTCGGTGAATCGGCCAGCGTTGATCGGCCTCGATTGGACCTGCTTCATCTACCGGATCTCCTGTGACGTTAATGATCCTTCCAAGAGATGCTTTTCCAACAGGGGTGGTAATGGGAGATCCAAGATCTTTGACATCAATACCACGGGATAGCCCTTCAGTGGCTCCCATGGAAACCGTTCTCACGGTGTTTTCACCAAGATGCTGTTGAACTTCACAAATCAGTTTTCCTGTAGACTCAGTGTTGATTTCAAGGGCTGTGAATATTTCGGGCAACTCCCCATCTTCGAAAATAACGTCCACGACTGGACCCAACACCTGTACCACCTTCCCTGTATTCATGGTTTCCTTTATTTCTCTTTCAATAAGTTTTGTTTTAAATTACATACTTTCTGCACCACTGATGATTTCAATCAATTCAGTAGTGATTGCAGCCTGACGTGTTCGGTTGTATGTCAGTTGCAGTTTATCGATCATATCTCCGGCATTTTTGGTCGCGGAGTCCATAGCCGTCATTCTTGCTGCGTGTTCTCCTGCATTGCTGTCAAGCCAACTTACATAGACACGGTTTTCTAAAAATTTATCCAGCAAACGATCAAGGATTGCTTCGGGTGAGGGTTCAAAGGAAACTTCCCTTTCATCCGGACTTTCCGTTTCAATTTTCGGAATAGGAATCAATTGCTCGATAACCGGTTTCTGGCTGATGACACTGCGGTAATGGTTGTAGGCTAGGTAAACTTTATCCAATTCCCCATTTTCATAGCGCCTGATGCATTGGCTGATGACCTCACGTACCACATTGATTTGGTCTTCCGGACGGGTTTCCTGAAAATTGCCCAGGATTTCATAGGAACGGCGTTTGAAGTAATCAAACCCCTTGCGGCCGATCATGGTCATGGTCAGACGTTCAGTCGGAATATCTCCAAATTGTTCCAGCACCCTTTTGCAGAGGTTGGTATTGAATCCTCCGCAAAGTCCTCTGTCGCTGGTGATGAGAATGACTGCGGTCTTTTCACCGTCCTTTTCCTGAAACAACGGATTTTCCTCGTCGGATAATCGACTTCTCAGGGAAGAAACGACTTCTTTCAGTTTGTCAGAATAAGGGATGGCGCTTCGGATATTATTCTCAGCCCTTTTCAACTTGGCGGCCGACACCATATTCATGGCACTGGTCGTCTTCTGGGTTTTTTTGACGCTATCTATTCTTTTACGAATGTCCTTCAGGGAGGCCATCAGGGAACTTTAATCAGAGAAAAGGGAATTATAAAAAATGAATTCAGTGATTCAGGTTTCAAATCATGCGGCAAATGATTTCACATATTCGTCAAGAACCGACACCAATTTAGAAGAAGAGTCATCACTGATCGAAAGATCATCTGAAATCTGCTTCATCAGTTCAGAGTGCTTTGATTTCATTAGTGATAAGAATCCTTCCTCAAAGCGCTGAATTTCGCTCACAGGAAACCCATCCAGATATCCTTTGGTTGCCGCAAAAATAGTGATCACCTGCTCTTCCCAAGGCATGGGATTGTATTCAGGTTGCTTCAGGGTTTCAACAAGCCGAACTCCTCTCGCGAGTTGCTGTTGGGTAGCTTTGTCGAGATCACTGCCGAACTGGGCGAAGGCTTCTTTTTCACGAAACTGGGCCAGGTCCAGTCGCAAGGTGCCCGCAACTTGTTTCATGGCTTTAACTTGAGCAGCGCCGCCTACCCTGGAAACCGAAAGCCCGACGTTGATGGCAGGCCGGATTCCGGAGTTGAAAAGATCGGTACTGAGGAATATTTGTCCATCAGTGATTGAAATAACGTTCGTTGGGATATAAGCGGAAACATCACCGGCCTGGGTTTCAATAATGGGCAGTGCAGTAAGAGATCCGGAACCATTTTCTTCATTGAGCTTACAGGCCCTTTCCAGAAGCCTGCTGTGGAGGTAGAAAACATCACCTGGAAAAGCCTCACGTCCAGGGGGTCTTCTCAACAACAGAGAAAGCTGTCGTTATGCTACAGCCTGTTTGGAAAGATCGTCATAGATACAAAGGACATGTTTTCCTTTGTCCCGGAAATATTCTCCCATACTGACACCGGAATAGGGTGCCAGGAATTGCAGGGGAGCAGGTTCCGAGGCGGTTGCGGAAACCACAATGGTGTATTCCATTGCACCATACTCCTGGAGTTTTGAGACAATCTTCGCCATCGTTGAACGCTTCTGACCGATCCCTACATAGATACAGACCACATCACCCCCTTTTTGGTTGATGATGGTATCCATCGCGATCGCCGTCTTTCCTGTTTGGCGGTCGCCAATGATCAACTCCCGCTGCCCGCGTCCAATCGGAACCATCGAGTCGATGGCTTTGAGGCCGGTCTGAAGAGGCTCGTGTACCGACTTCCGTGTGACAATACCCGGAGCAATGACTTCGACTCTTCGGCTTTCTGAGGTCTCAATCGGTCCCTTCCCATCAATCGGTTGTCCAAGAGGGTCCACAACCCGACCGAGCATGGCATCACCGACAGGAACTTCTGCGATACGCTCGGTTCGTCGAGCCTCGTCACCTTCCTTGATGTTTCGGTCATCACCAAAAAGTACAACACCGACATTATCCTCTTCCAGATTGAGGGCCATGCCTTGAAGGTTATTTGGGAATTCCACAAGTTCGCCGGCAACAATATTGTCAAGTCCATAGACTCGTGCGATTCCATCACCGACTTCCAAGACGGTTCCTACTTCGGTTTTGGTGGTCTGCTTCTCGAAATTTTCGATTTGCTGCTGGATGATGTTACTGATTTCTTCTGCTCGAATTTTCATAAGGTTCCACCTTTGCTGATGGATTGATGGATAAGGTTCAACTGATTGCGGAGGCTTCCATCATATACGGTGGAGCCGATCCGGGTGACGATCCCGCCGATAAGCCCGGAATCAATATTAACTGAAACTTGAACTTCCTTGCCGGTCAAAGATGAAAGCGTCTTTTCCAGTTTTTTCCGGCTAGCATCTGATAGCTCATGGGTAACGCTGACTTGAGCTTCGACCCTCCCGATTTTTGCCTGAAACATTTCATCATAGGCTCTACTGATTGAAGGAATCAGTTCAAATCTTCTTTTGCTGAGGAGGTAACGACAGAAAGTATGGATCAAGGTGGAAGTTTTGAGACGTTCCAGCAATTCTCCCAGAATTTTTTGTTTCACCGGGTAAGAAACTTTGTTGCTGGCTAAAATTTCCTGTAATTCAACGGAGGACTGGTAGGCTTCGGATGCTTCCGAGAGTTTTTCTCCGGCTTCTTCAAGTTCCTTCCGGGTTTTCGTCAGCCCGATCAATGCTTTGGCATACCTTTGGGCTACGATTCCCTGGCTCATGAAAGCTCCTTCTCACCCTGAACTTGGGAAAGTTGATCCAGATATTCCTTCACAAGTTTGTTTTGCCGGGCACTGGTCATCTTTTGTTTCACGTTTTCTTCAGCCAGTTTCAAACTTTCAGCAGCGAACCATTGTCTGAGTTGGAATTCAGCTTTTCGGTATTCCTGTTCGATTGAAAATTGCGCCTGTTTTCGCATTCTCTCAATCTCATGTTTACCTTCCTCTAAAATACGTTCCTTTTCTGTTTCTGCTTCCTCACGGGCTTTTTCCAAAGCTGCAACGGTTTCGTTTTCCAACTCGGAAATTTTCTCACGCATTTTTTTCATTTCCTCAATGGCCTTGCTTTCGGCTCTGCGTGCTTCATCCAGTTGGTTTTTTGCGTTTTCGGCAGAAGCATTCATGGCTGACCCTACAGGTTTTCTGGCAAACCAATAGATAATCGCAATCAGCACCACGAAATTGATGACCTTCCAGAGGAAATCAAGACCGGCTGAAGAATCTCCGGATTCCGCAGCAGATCCAAAACTGATAAAGCTAAGCAAAGTAAAAATGCTCAGGGCAGATAATTTAATCACAAGCTTCAATTTCACTGGAGTTTTATGCTGGAATCACCCAGGTGGGTTTGAGGATATGTTCCTTCCCTGCCTTTGAAAGCCTCATCTCGGGCAGAATGGTGGATTTCCATCACATTTTTTCTGGTTTCATCGAGTTTATGCTGAAAATCACTCTGCATCCGTTCCAATTCTTTTGATAAACGCTCACTTTGTTTCATACTTCCCTGGATGTTTTCTTTCCTCTGATCCAGAGTGCGAAGAACTGGTTGGAAAAAAAGTTTGTTCAGTAGAAAGATCATCAACAGTATGAAAGCTAGAACGGTAAGAGGTGTTGCAAGCTGAAGATGAAGCAGGCCATAATCCATGTTGAAACCACCCCATGCGTTCTCAATGATTGCCTGTTTGAAATCCATAATGATCTAAGAGGGTTTAACGGTTTTGTAAAAATGTTAACGAAATTTTTTAACATACATTTCTAATTCCCGTCAAGATGATTCAGGAAATTTTGAAGATTTGACTAAGGAGAAGATGTACCGGATAGGATTGGGTTATGATGTTCATCAATTGACTCAAGGGAGGAAATTGATATTGGCTGGAGTTGAGGTTCCTCATGAACTTGGACTCGAGGGGCATTCCGATGCAGATGTTTTAACCCATGCTGTAATAGACTCGCTTCTCGGAGCACTGGCTTTGGGGGATATCGGAGATCATTTTCCAGATACCGATTCCCAATATAGAGGGGCAGATAGTCTTGTGCTGCTAAAAAAAGTATGGGAAATGATTCAGCAACGAGGTTACAGGATCAACAACCTCGATAGTGTTTTAATTGCCCAACGTCCCAGGCTGAAACCCTATCTTGAAACCATGCGGACTAACCTGGCAAGTTGTATGGACTGCGAGATTGAGCTTGTTTCGGTAAAAGCAACTACCACTGAAAAGCTGGGATTCGCTGGCAGGGAAGAAGGAATTGCCGCAAAATCCGTAGTTCTGCTCAAGAAATTTGAGTAATCTTTTAACACCCACCTGTAAATTTCTGTAAAACCGATACGAATTTTCCTTTTCCTTCCTGGATGGACATTACTTGAAAAAAAAATGTAATCATGTCAAATTAACGGGTTAATATTTTTTTAACTTCATAAGACACAGACATGACACCGGCAGCAGAAAAAATCATCTCCAACACCCGCAATATTGGAATCTCCGCCCACATCGACAGTGGAAAAACAACATTAACAGAGCGAATCCTATATTACGCTGGAAAGATCCATAAAATTGAGGAAGTCCGTGGAAAAGGGAGTGGAGCCACCATGGATCACATGGAACTGGAGAAGGAGAAGGGCATCACGATCACTTCTGCCGCGACAACGGTGAATTGGGATGACAAAAAAATCAACATCATCGATACACCCGGTCACGTTGATTTTACGGTTGAAGTTGAACGTTCTCTGAGGGTTTTGGACGGGGCCATTCTGGTTTTGTGCGGGGTGGCAGGAATCCAGTCCCAGTCGATCACGGTGGATCGTCAAATGAAGCGTTATAAGGTTCCGAGGCTAGCTTTCATCAACAAACTTGATCGTATGGGAGCCAATCCCGAAAAAGGAATTCAGGGAATCAGGGACGTTCTCGGTTTGAACGCGGTAGCCATGCAAATCCCCATTGGTCTCGAAGAACACCTTGAGGGGGTGGTCGATCTCATCAGCATGAAAGCGATTTATTTTGATGGTGAAAAGGGTGATGACATTCGCTACGAGGAAATTCCGGAGCATCTTCAGGAACAGGCTCAGCAAAGCAGGAATGATATGCTCGAGGCCGTATCGATGTTTGACGACCAGATGATGGAGGATCTTCTGGAAGAAAAAGAAATTTCTGAAACCGCCATACATGATGCTGTCTGCAAGGGAGTTCAGACGCTTGAATTTTGCCCTGTATTTCTGGGAAGCGCCTTTAAGAACCGGGGTGTCCAACCTTTGCTGGATGCGATTACAAGATACCTTCCCTCTCCTCTGGATGCAGTTCCCTCCCAGGCTACAGATCTTGATAGTGGTGAAAAATTGACCCTGGAATGCGATCCGGACAAACCTACCATTGCGATGGCCTTTAAACTGACCGAAGAACAGTTTGGTCAATTAACTTACACACGAATATACCAGGGCAGTTTGAACAAGGGAGATCAAATCGTGAACTCCCGAACCGGAAGAAAGTTGAGAGTCGGAAGAATGGTCCGCATGCATTCCAATGACCGGGAAAATACAGATCATGCAGAAGCTGGTGATATCATTGCTATGGTAGGTGTGGAATGCGCTTCCGGGGACACCTTCTGTGGAGAGGGTATCAAGGTCACCTGCGAATCCATTTTTGCTCCGGATCCTGTGATCTCCCTTGCTGTTCGAGGAGAAGACAATGATCAGCAGATGAAAATGAGCAAGGCTCTGGGGCGTTTCATGCGTGAGGATCCAACCTTTCATGTCCGTACCGATGAGGAATCGGGCGAGACTGTGATTTCAGGAATGGGAGAACTTCACCTGGATATTTACATTGAGCGAATGCGTCGGGAATATGCCGTTGATGTGATTGTCGGAGCACCTCAAGTGAATTACCGGGAAGCCATCACATCCACTGCGGAATTTGATCACCTTCATAAAAAACAAACAGGGGGTTCAGGTCAGTATGCTGGAGTGACAGGCATGATCGAGCCATTGGCTGAAGATCACGAAAATGGTTTTGAATTCGTAAATCAAATTTTCGGTGGAGCGATTCCCTCAGAACACATTCCTGCCTGCGAGAAAGGCTTCAAGGATGTGATGTCAAAAGGCCCCCTTGCGGCTTTTCCAATGGTTGGAATCAAAGTGACCCTGAATGACGGCAAATACCACGATGTTGATTCAAGCGATCTGGCGTATCAACTTGCTGCCAGAACAGCAATGCGTGACGCCGTTAAGAAATCATCACCAGTTCTGATGGAGCCGGTAATGAAAGTGGAAGTGGAAACCCCTTCGGATTTCCAGGGTTCTGTTATTGGCGACCTGAGTTCACGCCGGGGAGTCGTTTATGGCACGGAAGTCAATGGTGATGACACGGTCATCAATGCCGGAGTTCCTTTGGGGGAGATGTTCGGTTACGCCACTCAGTTGCGATCCCTCACTTCAGGAAAAGCGAACTATTCGATGGAATTCGAAAAATACAATCGATGTCCGGCTTTTGTTCAGGAAAAAGTCATTAAAGAACGCGCTGAAAAGATGCGAGAAGAGCAAGGCTGAAGCAATTTTGCTTTGAACTTCTAGCGTCCAACCGGACTGGAATTCAGTTTTTGACGCTGTTGGTGCAAATCATTTTGTTCTTTGATCCATTTCTGATTTAGTTCCGACTGTTTTTGAGCCCATTGGATGATTGATTTACAGTAGGATGTGTCCAGTTTGAGTAGACGGGCAAAATTTGGAAATAGCTTCGCTTCTTCTTGGGTCATCAATCCCCCCACATAAGCAATATTTGCCAGGAAAAAGTATATATCGGAAGCTAAATTCTGATCGACGTTTAACTCCTCCAGAGGAAATTCTTCCATTTTCCTGACACTGTCAATAAATTGCATCAGTTGTGTGTCATTGTCCAAATACTGGATGATGTCCTGCATCACCTCAAATTCACCCGAATCGATTTTTCCATCTGCAATGATCACATTGGCTGCGGCTTGAATCACCCAGTTGGTCTGTTCTTCATTTAATTTCAGGAACAGGCTTTGGTTGATTTCACGTCCCAGGGTGATGGTGTAAATCCGTTTGAGGATTTTTTCGAATTTTTGGTCACTCATTTTCTTTGCCTTAGGCAGTCACTCCAGGAAAGTTCTGTTTCCAGGAGCTGTTTTTAAGGAAGGCATTCAAAGGTAAAATTGAATGCAAATGCCCTGCAAAGCCAAATAAGAATATTGCTTTTCAGTTAGATCATTGGTTTTGGTAGAAAAGACGGATCTGATCTACCAGATAATCCTGCATTTCCCGGGTCAGTTCAGGAAATATGGGAAGTGCCAGCACAGTGTTTGCCGCATGTTCGGAATGTTTCAAGCTGCCTGCATCGCAATCTAAGTCTGAAAAACATTCCTGAAGATGAAATGGGACCGGATAATAGACCTCGGTCGCACATTCCGATTCCAGAAGAAATTCCCTGAGTTCGTCGCGTTGTTCAGCACGGATTACATACTGATTATAGATATGCGGAAAGTTAAGCTCAGAGTCATGCAGTTCCGGAGGAGTCAGGACCTTTGGGGCAAGACCGGCCTTTTCAAAGAGTTGGTTGTAATAAAGTGCATTTTCTCTTCGCTTTCGATGCCATGAATTCAGGTGAGGAAGTTTGACCCGGATCACCGCGGCCTGAATCGGATCCAGCCTGAAATTTCCTCCGATCACACGGTGGTAGTATTTTTTTTCTCCGCCATGCACCCTTTTCAATCGTAAAACGGAAGCGAGTTCAGGATCCTGGACCGTGATGATTCCACCGTCTCCAATCCCTCCCAGGTTTTTGGATGGGAAAAACGAAAAGCATCCGAAAGTACCCATACTTCCGACTTTTCTGGGACTGCCGTTTATTCTGCACTCTGCACCGATGGCCTGGGCGGCGTCCTCAATCACAGGAATCCCATACTTTTCGGCACAGTCGAGCAGAGGTTTCATCTCTGCAGACTGTCCGTAAAGATGGACCACGATGATGGCTTTCACCCGCTTGCGATCATCCGAAGACATGGATTCAAGTTTCTGTTCCAACTGAACCGGGTCAAGGTTCCAATTTTCAGGATCGATATCCAGAAAAACCGGAGTCGCATTCAAACGCGAGATCACCCCTGCGGTTGCAAAGAAGGAAAAATCGGTGGTTAAAACAAGGTCTCCCGGGCCGATATCCAGAGCCATCAATGACAGGAGCAGAGCATCGGTTCCGGAAGAGACTCCAACCGCGTCTGCCGTTCCGCAGTATTCTGCAATCTCTTTTTCCAGATTTTCGATTTCAGGGCCCATGATGTAACGGGTGGATTCGACCACCCGTGTAACGGCCTCCAGGATTTCTCCATGCAGGCTTTCGAGTTGGGGTTTGAGGTCAAGAAGAGGAACTTTCATGGATTCTCCGTTTAAGGCAATGAAACAAATAACAGGTTTTTATCAATACGCCGGGCATTCAAAGCAGGACCTGAATGTCATAAAGGGCGTGGGTGTAGGCGGTGATGGCAAAACCGCGAAAAAAATAAAGAAGGGTGAAAAGAAGCCCTGCCATCCAGCGGAAGATAAAACTGTACCACTGGAAAGTGTCGGCCATGTTGCCGATGTAATGACTCAGTGAAAATAGCAGCGATGCGGTTAAAATCGCGACCAATCCGGTGAGCAGGGTGGTGCGGAGGATGAATTTCAATCCCCAGAAAAGAACATTGAGCAGCAAAACTCGGAAGAAAAATTCTTCAAACAGTCCCGCCCCCAGTGAAAGCGCAATGCTCTGCAGTGCGTTTCCGGCAAACCCTCCCGCTGACAGTAAGACCAACCTCACCATAAAATGGAGGACGATTCCGAGCACCATGCTGTAGGCGAGTGCTTCCAGAAACATGACTAAAAAAATACTCCCTTTTAAGGGTGGGGCAGAGCCCTTGACCTTGATCACAGGGATCATTCCGATCACGATCAGGATCATCACAAAAAAAATGTATTGGGGGCGAATGTCGAATGCCATCATGAAGGTCCTGATCCAAACATCCGCAGCGTTGCGGACTCCCCAGAAAGGGGATTGAGTCAATGTGACCAGGATTTCATACCCCAGTAACAGGGGCAGTGAAGCAATAAGGGAATAGTAGGTCGTACTTGAATGGCGGAAATACTCAGACATCGTTTCCGTCAACCTTCCCTAGTTAGGAAGACCACTTTCCTGCTTCCCATGCAGGGGGTGATTTGCATAAAACAATAATTTTCAGAAACGGGTCACCTGAGTGGACTCAATGAATTTCAGTGTTTTGATCCTCCTTGCAAGGGAATTGATATCGGGTTTTCCCATCCTGCCCACACGGACCCGGTAGAGGGATTTGCTGTCAGAAGTGATGTGTTTGAAAATGTAGGCTCCCGGGAATCCTTCATCCTTCAACCGCTGAACGAGCTTTTCTGCGTTTCGCTTACTCCGTCCGGAAAAAACCTGAACGGTGTATTCAACCGGTTCCGGTTTGCTGACGGGTTGAACCTTCTTCACTTTGGCCAAAGGTTTTTTGGGTGGTTTGGCCTCGGGAATGTCAACCAATACCGGGGCTGGCTGAACCGGCAGTTTGATCGGGTCTGCCACTTTCAAACGGGGAGTTGGTTTCGTTTCAGATTTTGTGACTTTTTCGCTGGATGATGACACAAGTGGAAGAGATTTTTCTTTATCGTCCTCGGTCTTGGGAGGTTCGGGCTTGCTTTCTTTTTGACTCAATTCACGGGTTTTACGGGTCAGTCTTTCCAAGGCTGCTCGGTCCAGTTCCTCCTGAATGCTTTGTTCTTTGCTAAGGTTGAAGAATTCCAGCGGGTCTTCATCTTTTTCAGCGGAAAGCGGCATCTCCGCGGGCACGGAGACCACCGGACTGTCAGGTGGCTGACGCAGACTTTTCCCTGCCACCAAACCAAGATAAAATGCCGCCACCAGGCTGATTCCTCCCAGCCCCAGCAACAGCACTGCCAATGGGACAGAGAGTTGAATGCGGTAACTTTTTTTGGCCCTTTGTGCGGACATAAGCAATGATCAGGAAGCCAGTGCCGGCCTCGAGTTGTATTCGTAACGGTCCCTTTTTTGAGTGTATCTTGGGACCAGTCTTTTCAGTTGTTGAAGATAAATTTTACGTGGGATCTCATGGGCTCCCATACGGATCAGGTGTTCGGTTCGCATCTGGCAATCGATCAGCCGGATCCCGTTTTTTTCTGCATAACGGACGAGGCTGACCAAAGCGCACTTTGAAGCATCGTTGCGCTTGCTGAACATCGATTCCCCGAAGAAACACTTCCCAATCTTCACACCGTAGAGTCCGCCAACCAATTCACCGTCAGCCCAACTCTCGAAAGACATTGCGAATCCTTTACGCTGAAGCCTTCCGTAAGCTTTTTTCATGTCTTCCGTGATCCATGTCCCATCCCCCCTTGAAAGCCGTGTTTCTGCACAGGCATCGACCACTCGGTCAAAGGCCGAGTTGATACGGGAAGTGTAGATTTCCTTTCGGAGGGTTTTCCGGAGACTTCTGGAAACCTTCAGGTCTTCCGGATAAAGCACCAACCGAGGGTCGGGACTCCACCAGAGTATCGGTTGCCCTTCTTCATACCACGGAAAGATCCCATTTCTGTATGCTTCGACGAGTCGTCTTTCCGAGAGGTCTCCCCCGACTGCCAGCAACCCGTCTTCTCTGGCATGTGAAACTGCGGGAAAAATCGGCAGATCCTGGATCAATTCAAAAACAGGCACTTTATCTTAGATAACTAGATTGTGGAGCATCCAATTCATTTACTTTATCTGCTAAATTAACAGATAAAATCATAAAAATCACTGGATTTTCAGAGATGTTGCAGAAACAGACCTGAACCGCAGAACATGAAAGAAAGAATCGGTCCTAAAGAGGTGAAGCAGGCCGGTTTGAAACCGGCCTCTGGAGATCAACCTTCGAGTTGACTGTTGACGTAGTCCCAGTTGACAAGATTCCACCAGGATTCGATGTAAGCAGGTCGGGCATTCCGTTTGTCTACGTAATACGCATGTTCCCAGACATCGATGGTCAGAACCGCTTTATTGCCTGAAGTCATTGGACATCCTGCATTGCTTGTATTCTGGATCTCCACACCTCCACTTGAATTTTTCACCAGCCAGGTCCATCCGGAACCAAAATTCGTTGCCGCAGATTTTGAAAACTGGTCTTTGAAATTATCAAATGATCCAAAGGCTTGATTGATTGCATCTGCGGCGCTTCCAGTGGGATTTCCACCGCCGTTGGGGCCCATGCAATTCCAGTAGAAAGTATGGTTCCAAACCTGTGCCGCATTATTGAAGAGCCCACCGTCGGAACTCATGATGATTTCCTCAAGACTCTTGGAAGCGTTATCGGTACCTTCTACCAAACCGTTGAGGTTATTAACATAAGTCTGATGATGTTTGCCGTAATGAAACTCCAGGGTTTCCGAAGAAATATGCGGTTCAAGGGCATTCATTTCGTATGGAAGAGGAATTATATCTTTCCTGAGGGTTGTTGAAAAGAGGAAAGGCCATCCTCAATTCAGCTCAAATTTAAACTGTTACAGGAGTGTTATTCTCATTTCTTTAAAAAATGAACCAAGAAGTTTTATGAAGCGTTTTTCTTCATGTTTTGAATGGCGTCGAGCATTTCTGAGGGACAAGTTTCAGGGTGATGATGGAAGGAGTATTCGAGGGTGCAGTCTGCTATGCGATCGTACTCCTGGTCTCTGAAGCTTAACAGTTCCGGGTAGCAACGGCGCAGGCTTGCTTCGGGTTTTTCTCCTGGTTCTGGAGAATAATGCTTGCCCCAGATGACAGGTTTTGGATCGTCAATAAAAATTTGGTAATGGCTTTGGCTGCTGTTTTCTTCAAGCCTCAGGTAAACCAGAAAGCTAAGTTTTTTGATTCTTTTGATGAGTTGAGGCTCAAGATAGATGAGGCTCCCCGTCGTATCAATGATGACTTTATCATCGGATTCTGATGACTGTTCCAATTCATCACAGATCTGAGTGACGACTTTGGTTTCCAACTCCAGGTATTTTGCTTGAGCTTCTTTGTATCCAGGTTGATCAGGTTTTCCCATCCAGGCAGCCAGTCCCAAAGTAGATTTTTCTGAGGAACTGATCAAAGGTCCCAATTGCTCTGCAATCAGGTTATCGCAAATGATGTTGCGGTATCCCTGGCTTTGCATTCTTTTCGCCCAATAGGATTTTCCTGCCCCGGACATGCCGATCAGACTCAGGCGCATCTTCGGAAATTGGTTGGGATTAACTTAAGGATGTGGGACGTGTGAAAAGACAAAAATCAACCTGAAATGGAAAAATGAGGTAATTGCTTCGGCTTGATCAAACGGGAATGTGATGACATATTTTTGTATCGTTATAAGAAACCCTGAAACCCCATATTATGATCGATTAAAGATTTTGGAAACGCAGATAACACTCAAAGTAGAGTGGGGAGATTGTGATCCTGCACGAATCGTTTTTTATCCAAACTATTTCCGCTGGTTTGACCAGTCTACCCATCATCTTTTTGAAGAAGCCGGTTGCTCAATGGCCAATCTGATGGATCAGTACGGAGGCATTTTACCGATCGTGGATGCGCAGGCAAGCTTTAAGGCGCCTTCGCGTTATGGTGAAAGGATTGAAATCACCAGTACGGTTTCGGAATGGCATGAAAGAACCTTGAAAGTCCTGCATCGTGTCAGGAATTCGGGGATTCTTTCGGTGGAAGGTTATGAAATGCGGGCATGGGTGATTCCTGATGAGAGTCATCCCAAAGGGATCCGATCAGCACCGATTCCGGATGCTTTAAAATCTGCTTTCCTCATTGAGTAATTCTGATTTAGAACTTCCAGATTTTAAGAAAGAGATAGGAACGAATGTTCAAAAAGATGGCATTAAATCAATCATGAAACTCGGCCAGATATTTCAAAAACCAACCCTGACGGGTTTGGCCAAGACCTGCGGTTGAGCAGCAAAACTCAGTCCGGTCGGGCTGCAGAATCTGCTGGATAAACTGAAGCAGGAAAAGAATTCCAATGTACTCGTGGGTTTTGATACCAACGACGATGCAGGGGTTTATCTAGTGAATCCGGAACTGGCTGTTGTTTCCACGGTCGATTTCATCACCCCACCTGTCGATGATCCCTTCATCTTCGGTCAAATTGCAGCGGCCAATTCACTCAGTGACATCTATGCTATGGGCGGAACGCCATTTGGATGTTTGAACCTGGTAGGCTTTCCTTCTGACAAGTTAGGG
>LNZD02000122.1 GCA_001469005.2 SAR324 cluster bacterium lautmerah10 | reverse complement strand
TTTTTGACACAGACTCGAATGATATTACCCGGCATGGGTGCTTTGAGTTGGTTATCACTCTGTTCGGTTTGGTGTTCGTGGTCCCTTCCACTTTCCAGGGTGAGTTGAAACCGTCCTGTTTCATGAACTGCCAGAATATCATTCTGATGCCGGAAGATTCTCAGGGAGTGTTTTTCTGTGGTGCCATTGCTATTTTCAAAACGAATGACAACATCCCGGCCTTGTTGCTGAAAATTTAAAGGAATGCATTCCTTTCCAGAAAAAACTTCAAATCCGGATTCTCTTTCGATCAAACGCACTTCCCGTTGGTGATTCTCCTCATCCCGAAAGGAAATCAGAAAGGGTTCTTCCCCTCCCATGCGCCAGTTGTCATAAAAATGCCAAGGTGAATGTGGATTAGAGGAATTGGCAGCTTTTTGTCGGGCCGATTCCTGTTCAGATTGTAAAAAATCGATGGCGCAGGCCCAGTATATCCACTCGGGAGTTGTTTCTTCGTTTTGAAGCAATTCAGGGAGACAGGCGTCGATGAAAAGTGTATCCGCATTTCCTTCGAGAAATTGAGGATACGAAACCAGTTTCTGCAAAAAACCGAGGTTTGTCTCCGGTCCGATGATGGCAGTCTGTTTTAATGCATGCTGGATGGTTTCCAGAGCCTTTTCACGTTCTTCACCATGAACAATCAGTTTTGCCAACATTGAATCATAATGAATCCCGACTCGGTCTTTTTGTTCAAAACCACTGTCGAGTCTGATCAGAGATGATCCGGATGCGGATGGGTCTTCGGGAAAATCGTACAGTTCGAGCAAACCACTGCTGGGAAGGAAACCGCGTTCCGGATTTTCTGCACAAACCCGAACTTCTATTGAATGCCCCTTTGGGCGAATTTGATCCTGATCGAGAGGGAGTTTCTCTCCTGATGCAACACGGATCTGCCACTCCACCAGGTCCAGTCCGGTCCGCATTTCTGTCACAGGATGCTCTACTTGAAGTCGGGTGTTCATTTCAATGAAATAAAAAGAACGATCCTCGCCAACAATGAATTCCACCGTGCCTGCTCCTAGATACTGAACCGCATTTGCTGCTTTCAATGAGGCTTCAGCCATTTGCTTTCTGTGGGTTTCATCCAGAAAAGGAGATGGACTTTCCTCAAGGATTTTCTGGTGTCGGCGTTGAATCGAGCATTCACGTTCATGGAGATGGACAAAATTTCCGTGTTGATCACCAAAGATCTGAAATTCGACATGACGCGGGCCCTCAATGAAACGTTCCAATAAAACGTTGTCATCGCCAAAAGCATTTTTGGCCTCACTGCGTGAAAGAGTGAGTGCTTCCTCAAGTTCGTTGAGTTGACGAACCACACGCATCCCCCTCCCTCCCCCTCCGGCAACGGGTTTGATCAATAGAGGAAATCCAATTTTTTCTGCTTCATTGCGGAGGATTTTGAAGTCCTGTTTGTCTCCGTGATAGCCCGGGACAACTGGAACTCCAGCTTCCTGCATAAGCTGTTTCGCACGGGATTTTGAACCCATCTCACGGATCGATTCGGGGCGTGGGCCGATGAAATGGATCCCTTTGGAGAGACATGCCTCGGCAAAAACATCATTTTCTGCGAGAAAACCGTAACCAGGATGAATGGCATCGGCTTGGCATTGGATTGCTGTTTCAAGGATCCGCTCATGGTTGAGATAGGAGTCTTCAGGTGTGGCTTTTCCAATGTGGAAGGCATCATCGGCAAGCCTCACATGCAAAGCATCCTGATCGGCTTCAGAATAGACTGCAACCGTGGGGATTCCTAAATTTTGGCAAGTCCTGATGATTCTGCAGGCGATTTCTCCCCGGTTCGCAATCAGGATTTTTTGAAAAAGTCCTGAAGCAGTTTGAGGCTTCATGGTGAGGTCATACGTTCAGAGATTTCCCAGGTCAGATCTCCGAGTTGAACTACTTTTGCCAGACAATGACCAAAGGGAGGTTGCCCATTCCATTCATTGGGACTGATCAGGCTCAGCATGCATTTCCCTTCGCTTTCATAAAGAAAATAAGGCTGGTTCACCACTGGACGAAATCCACAATCGGCAGAGCGGATTTTCGCCCGAATCTGAGACTCGAATTCCACTTTATCCGCTTGTTCCATGAGCATTTTTGCCTGTTCCCGTAACCGTTCGATTTCACGGTTCGCGGTATCATTGCTTCTTTCCAGGGACTGATCTTGACTGACCGTGAGATCCGTCACACGATCCTTTTCTGTGCGAACCTGGGTCGGATAGAGCGTTTCCCCTTGCTGAATCAATGGGCTCTTTGTTTCCTTTTCACTCATGCGGCATCCTGTCCTGCTTTTTCAGACATTTGTTGTTCTGCTTGTGAAGTGTTGAAAGGGGATCGCATTGGTTCAACAGGTAACGAGTCTTTCAGGGTCTTGAGCGCCCTTTCTGAAAACCATGCTTTTCTGAGGGATTTCGACATTTTTTTCTCGGGAGGATCCAGTAATCCGAAATTGGCATTCATCGGTTGAAAATGTTCGGGATCACTTTGGGTGATATAACGGATCAAAGCACCGCACATCGTATCCGGATCAGGAACCTGCTGATCCCGATTCATCAGATCGCTGGCGATTTGCTTTGCAGCACAGAGCCCCATAGCGGTCGATTCGATGTATCCTTCAACCCCAATGATCTGTCCGGCCATGAAAATTCGAGGGTGTTTTTTTAGATGCAGTCTTGGGGTAAGCACCTTTGGACTGTTAATGAATGTGTTGCGATGGATGGAACCCAGGCGGACAAACTCGGCATTTTCCAACCCCGGGATCATTCTGAAAACTTTTTTCTGGAAGCCCCAACTCATCTTGGTTTGAAAACCAACCAGATTGTAAAGACTTGCCGCAGCGTTTTCCTGGCGCAGTTGAACTACGGCATGGAACTTTTCTCCGGTTTCCGGATGTTCTAATCCGACCGGTTTCATAGGTCCGTACCGTAATGTGTCTTTCCCCCGCTCAACCATGACTTCAATCGGCAGACAACCTTCAAAAGGACGAATGTCTTCAAAACTGTGTAATTCCACTTTCTCCGCCCTTGAAACTTCAGTGACAAAGGTTTCATATTGGCGTTCATTCATCGGGCAGTTCAGGTAGTCTGCTTCCCCTTTTCCATAACGAGAAGCCCGGAAAACGATGTTTCTATCGATACTTTCCGCATCCACGACAGGGGCTATGGCATCATAAAAAGAGAGATGGTTTGTCCCAAGTAAGCGCTCTAGATTCTTTGAAAGGGATTCCGAGGTGAGCGGTCCTGTTGCAATCAAAACCCTTTTGTAACGCGAGAGAATTGCTTCAATATCCTCAATTTCTTCTCTTTTAATGGTGATCAACGAATGGTTTTCGAGACTGGAACTGATGTGTGCGGAGAAGGGTTCCCGATCCACTGCCAGAGCCTGTCCGGCAGGAAGAGAGAAACGCTCCGCGGAATCTAAAATCAAGGACTTCTGTAAGCGCAATTCCTCCTTGAGCAGTCCATGGGCATTTTCCAGGTTCAAACTCTTGAAGGAGTTGCTGCATACGAGTTCTGCGCATGAGGAACCTCGATGGGCCTCGGTCATCTTTGTGGGACGCATCTCGTAAAGGTCCACCCCAATTCCCTGTTCAGCCAAATGCCAGGCCGCCTCAGAACCGGCCAACCCTGCACCAATAATTCCTACAGCATTTTCAACGCGCAATTTCAATTCTCCGAATTCCTGCTTGATTTCCCTGAACCAAATCCATTAAATTAAAAATTCTACGGAATGCTTGGTTGCTTGACAAGGACGAACCAGGGCTGGGAACTGGCAGGGTTTGTGAATTGATCGGTTAGAAATGTGGATGAGCCATTTTGGTTTTGGAGTGATGATGAGGTCAGTAGAAAAGCACAGCAGATTGTCTGGTGGCAGGCTCGCTTGGGTGAAGCTAAAAAAAAGAAAATCAAATACCGTCCAACCCGAACCGATAACAGCCCCAAGAATTCAGTCTATCCCGACGATAACCTCCCCCGAGCCAAGAAAAACCTGAGCTTTACCCCATAATGGACGGAAACATCGCTGCCACGGTCTTTGCTGTGATTCATATTCTTTGGGTCCTTCCAGTCGGATATTTTACCCTTCTCGGCATCATGAACCGTTAAGTATAAAACTCGATCTTTCAAGATTTGGTGGACTTAACAATCCTCCTCAGTTGTAAATTCTTTTATAATATTAAATTTAGCATTCAACTGGATTGAAATTTTCTCTATTTCTCTAATTTCAACATTGTAAAGACCATGGCATACAGACAACTTTCTATAGAAAGTATTGCAGAATATCTTCAGGGGATCCCTGAAATGAAAAAGGTGTTTTCCAGTTTCAATGAATTGGATATCAGAGAGATTGGTGATGGGAATTTGAATTATGTGTATCTGGTAAAAAATAAAGAAAAACCAAATGAATCTGTTGCATTAAAACAAGCCGTCCCTTTTCTCAGAATCGTAGGAGAATCCTGGCCCTTACCCAAAGAAAGGATGACCATTGAGATCAAAGCTTTACTCAAAGCATCCGAATGGTGTCCTCAAAATGTCCCGGAAATTTTCTTCTATTCCCATGAAATGAGCCTCGTCGTAATGAAAGACTTGTCCAGTCATGGCGTTTTGAGAGGGCAGATGATCGAAGGAATGTATTTCCCAAAATTGGCAGATCACATTTCAACCTACCTTGCACAAAATCTTTTTCATACCAGTGACCTTTTTCTTGATCACCGTGAAAAAAAAGAAATGGTTCGAGAATTTATCAATATTGATCTTTGCAAAATCACGGAAGATTTTGTTTTCACCCATCCTTATGAACAAAATGAAACGAATGTTTACAATCCGGAACTTAAAGAATCGGATATCAAATCGATTCAGGAGGATTCAAATTTAAAAATTTCAGTCGCTGAAATGAAGAAAAAGTTCATGACTGAAGCCCAGGCTCTGATTCATGGAGACCTTCATACTGGAAGTATTATGGCAAGTGAAGAGGAGACTTTTGTGATTGATCCGGAATTCGCTTTTGTAGGTCCTATGGGATTTGATTTGGGAGCCATCATCGGCAATTTGCTCATGTCTTATTTTTCCCATGAATACCGTCAACCTCTTCTAGGGAGAGAACCCTATCAATACCGGAAATGGTTGTTGGAAACCATAGAATCGCTCTGGTCAGAATTTGTGAACAAATTTGAGCATCTCTGGATCAATCATCAGAATTCAAGTGGTGACTTGTATTGGGACTATGACTCAGGAGTAGAACATTTTAAAAACCAGAGAGAAAAATATATTTTGGATCTTTTACAAGATTCAATTGGGTTTGCCGCATGTAAGATGATGAGACGTATCCTTGGCCTTGCAAAGGTTGCTGACATAGCAGATATTACTGATTTAAAAGAAAGAGCAAGAATTGAAAACATCACTTTGCAGGTCGGCAAGAAGATGGTTACGGAGAGGAAGAAATTTCGATCAATAAGTGAAGTCATTGACTTGGCACAAGAATTTTCAACCCTGAAGTGAGAACCAATTCATGCAGGGCGCTTCTTAATTCATTTTTTTAAAATCTTCTGAACTAGGGAGCCTTCAATGAACCCAAAAATTGATTTACCCCAAACATTGCGTTGGGAAGGCGGAGAACTTTATCTCCTGGATCAGACCCTGCTTCCTGGAAAGGTGGTTGAGGAACGTCAGGACAGTGTGGAGCAGGTCTGGGATTCGATCAAGAAACTCAAAGTCCGAGGAGCGCCTGCAATCGGTATAGCCGGAGCTTATGGATTGGTTGTGGCCATGAAAGCACATCAAGGCCTCGAGCCTAAAGCTTTTCTCGCTGAGTTGCAAAAACAAGCGGAATATCTGGATAGTTCAAGGCCGACTGCAGTCAATCTGCATTGGGCTTTGGATCGCATGGTACGTCATGCTGAATCACTCTCTCAAAACTCATCTGATACCCTTTGGCAGTCATTACTGGATGAGGCTATCCGGATTCATGATGAAGACCGTCAGTTGTGTCTCGGCATGGGAGAGGCAGGCAAGTCTTTGATCCGAGAGGGAATGGGAGTCTTAACCCATTGTAATGCGGGATCTTTAGCCACTTCAGAGCTTGGTACCGCAACCGCACCAATGTACCTGGCTCATCAGGAAGGGGTACAATTCAAGGTCTACGCGGATGAAACACGGCCTTTATTGCAGGGAGCAAGGTTGACAAGTTGGGAACTGATGCAGGCAGGCATTGATGTCACACTCATTTGTGACAATATGGCCGCATCGATGATGTCCAAGGGGCATATCGACTTGGTCATTACCGGGACGGATCGGGTAGCGGCCAATGGTGATGTGTGTAACAAAATCGGCACCTTGGGGGTTGCCATCCTCGCCAGACATTATGGAATCCCATTTTATGTCGCATGCCCCTATTCCACGATTGACCATGATATGGAAAGTGGTGATAAAATTCCCATCGAAGAAAGAGATCCCGAAGAAATCGTCAATTGGGGCGGGCATCGAACTGCACCGGACAATGTCTCCGTACGGAGTCCTGCGTTTGACGTTACTCCAAATGAACTGGTAACAGGCTTGATTACCGAAAAAGGGATCCTCAGGGCCCCTTACAGCGAATCGATCCGAGAAACCTACTCGAGTTGATCATGGCACAGCAATCCAATAAAGAAGGCCCTTTTGTAATTGGGGTAGACGCAGGAACGGAAAGTCTGCGAGCAGGAGTGTTTGATCTCCAGGGAAATCCACTGGCGTTTTCATCTACAGCTTACCAAACAACTTTTCCAAAACCGGGCTGGGCGGAACAAAACCCCCAGGATTGGTGGGAAGCTCTTGGCAAATCAGTAAAAAATTCCATTTCAGAAGCAGGCATTTCTTCTTCGGCTGTTGCTGCAATATGTCTGGATACGACCTGCTGCAGTGTGGTTGCCCTGGATGAAAGCGGAGATCCACTTAGGCCATGTCTGATCTGGATGGATTTACGAAGTGCTCCTCAGACAGAAAAAGTTTTGGCTACCGGAGATAAGGCATTAAGGGTGAACAGTAACGGCCAGGGGCCGGTTTCGGCCGAATGGATGATCCCCAAATCCTTATGGATCAAGGAAAACGAACCGGACCTGTTTGAAAAGGCGGCAACGATTTGTGAATTCCAGGATTACATGAACCTTCATCTGACAGGAAGAAAATGTGCTTCCATAAATAATGTCTCTGCCCGATGGCATTATGACCGGAGTCAGGGGGGAATTCCTGAAACGATGCTTGAAAAGCTGGGACTTGGTGATTTATCCGAAAAATGGCCCGGGGATGTTTTGGATCTTGGGGAAACCATTGGAGGCTTGACCCCAAAAGCTGCGGAACATCTTGGACTTCCCAAAGAACTGCCTGTAATTCAGGGAGGTGCTGATGCGTTCATAGGAATGGTCGGACTCGGAGTTGTCAAACCAGGCAGCCTAGCGTTCATCACGGGCTCATCCCATCTTCAGCTTGGCCTGAGCGACAAAGCCTTTAATGGAACTGGGGTTTGGGGCACCTACTGTGATGCCCTTTTGCCAGGAGTTCATGCAGTTGAGGGAGGGCAGACTTCCACCGGGTCAGTAGTCAATTGGTTGAAAAAAATTTTACGGGGTAGAAGATTATCAAACCCTCAACCGGGAGGCAGAGCAACTGCCCCCAGGCTCAGAAGGTTTGATTGTGCAGGAGCACTTCCAAGGAAACCGCACTCCCCACACGGACCCTCTTTCCCGCGGGGTATTTCACGGTTTGACTCTCAAACACGAAAGAGCTCATCTCTTCCGGGCGGTCATAGAAGGTGTATCATTCGGTAGTGAACTGATTCTGGAAACCATGCGAAATAACGGATTTAAACCGGATAGGATCGTAATGGCCGGTGGTGCCACACGTTCACCGCTATGGCTTCAAATCCATGCCGATGTGTCGAATCTTCCCTTGACCATCACCAAGGTCCCAGATGCACCCAGCCTTGGCTGTGCGATTCTTGCAGCAACAGGAGCAGGTCTTTTCCCGGATGTTTCAACAGCCGTAGAAAAAATGGTCCAGGTTGACCGATTGGTGGTACCTAACTCTGAAGTCCATCAGCAGTATCAACCTTTTTATGAGAATTACAAGGAGACCTATCATTCGATGAAAAAACTTCGGATGGGATTGGAATAATGATGAATCATCCGGTGATTCAAAGAGGTTCAAAAATCGTCATTGCGATGGCACATGTGCCCGCTTTGCCCGGTGCCCCAGACTATGATTCCCAAATGGGAATGCAGAAACTCCATGACTGGGTTGCCAGAGATGTGGAGGCTCTGCAAACCGGGGGGGTGGATGCCATCATGTTCGGGAACGAGTTCGACAGACCCTATGTTTTAAAAGCCCCACCGGAAGGACTTGCAGCACTTACTGCAGTGGTGACGGAAGCACGGAAAATCCTCAAAGTTCCATTTGGAGTCAATTACCTTTGGGACCCCGTGGCAACGGTTGCACTGGCATCAGCCACCGGAGCTTCTTTTGCGAGGGAAATCTATTCCGGAGTGTATGCCTCGGATATGGGACTATGGGTCCCTGATTGTGC